>JBGTMW010000311.1:0-3530 GCA_041743365.1 Gemmatimonadaceae bacterium | reverse complement strand
CGGCGCCGCCCGGCTGGCGCGTGAAGATCGTCAGCGCCGCCACGGTTTCCGATGGCGACGGCGGGACGCCGCCGAGCGAGGAGGTCCTCCGCGCCGTGAGGGACGCCGAGGTCTACGTCGGCTTCGGGATCTCGCGCGCCGTCTTCCTCGAAGCGCGCAGCCTGCGGTGGGTTCACTCCGCCGCCGCTGGCGTGGGCAGCGCCCTCTTCCCGGAGCTCCGTGACAGCGATGTGGTTCTCACGAACTCCGCGGGGGTGCACGCGGTTCCGATCGCCGAGCACGTCGTCGGAGGGATTCTTCACTTCCTGCGCGGCTTCGACATCGCGATCGAGCGGCAGCGTGCGAGCTCATGGGATTCGGCCGCTTTCGTCGGCGCCGAGTCGCCGATCCGGGAGCTTCACGGGTCGCGCGTGCTCGTGCTCGGGGCCGGAGGGCTCGGGAGCGAGGTCGCGCGGCGATGCGCGGCTTTCGGTGCGTCGTGCGTCGGGGTGAGACGGAGGCCCGGCCTCGGCCCTCCCGAGGGGTTCGAGCGTGTAGTGGGACCCGAGGCGATCGACGGTGAGCTGCCCGGTGCGGATGTCCTGGTGATCACGGCGCCATCCACCGACCGCACGCGCACCATGGTGTCGCGCGGGCGACTCGCCATGCTGCCTCGGCGCGCGATCGTCGTGAACGTCGCGCGCGGGCCGCTGCTCGACGAGGAAGCGCTCGCCGACCTGCTGATCGAGGGCGCGCTGCGCGGAGCGGTTCTGGACGTCACAGATCGTGAGCCACTGGCGCGCGACAGTCGCCTGTGGCAGCTTCGATCGGTGCTGCTGACTCCGCATGTATCCGCCGTATCGCCCGCCGGCTTCTGGGAGCGGGAGCTGGCGCTCCTCCTCGACAACTGGCACCGCTATTCCGCCGGAGAGCGGCTTCGGAACACCGTCGACAAGAGCGAGGGGTACTGAGCCGTGATGGAGAAGATCATAAAGGCCGCCGTGGACCGCGGAGCGTCGGACATACACATCAAGGCGGGCGACGTCTTTCGCGCCCGAATCGACGGGAAGCTTGTTCCACTCACCAAGCAGGCGCTCACTCCCGCCCAGACCAGGGAGATAGCGCTCAAGATCATCTCCAGCGCCGCGGACCGCGAGCGGATCGACCAGATCCGCGACTACGACTGCTCGTGGGGCGCCGTGGGCGTGGGTCGGTTCCGGGCCAACATCCTCAAGCAGCGATCGAGCTTCATGATCGTGCTGCGCGTGATACCCTTCGCGGTGCCTACGCTGGAACAGCTTCACATCCCCCTGCGGGTGGCGGAGATCGTGACGGCCGAGCGTGGCCTCGTGCTGGTGACCGGCGCGACAGCCTCGGGGAAATCGAGCACGCTCGCCGCGCTGATCAATCACATCAATTCGACGGCGAGCAAGCACGTGGTGACGCTGGAGCAGCCGATCGAGTTTCTTCATCGAGACCTCAACTGCTCCGTTACGCAGCGCGAGGTGGGAGTGGACACTGAGAGCTTCGCGCTCGGCCTGCGTGCGGCCCTGCGGCAGGACCCCGACGTGATAGTGATCGGCGAGATGTACGATGCGGAGATGGTCGACACAGTGCTGTATGGAGTGGAGACCGGGCACCTCATTCTCACCACGCTCGACAGCCCCGATGTGCAGAGCGCGATCACGCGCACGGTGGGGATGTTTCCCGGCGACGAGCAGCAGGTGGTGCGTCACCGGTTGGCCAGCGCGATTCGCGGGATCATCTCGCAGCGGCTGCTTCCCCGCGCCGACGAGAAGGGGCGGGCGGTGGTGACGGAGGTAATGACGGTGACGGCGGAGATTCGCGAGATCATTGCGGATGCGGAGCGGCTCGACGAACTCGGTGACATCATGGCCAGGGGCGGGGAGGAGCACGGCATGCAGACCTTCGACCAGCACCTGACGCAGCTGCTCGCGGCAGGCACCATCACGCGGGATGTCGCTCTTGCCGCGGCGCGTGATCCCGCAAGGGTCACGGCGGGCGCGAAGAGCGAGAAGGCAGGGCGAAGCGGCGCGAAGTCGCAGCCGCCGGAGGTCTCGCGGAAGGGCGCGAGCGCCGGGGTGTCATGATGCGCGCGCTGACTGGAGTGCACGGCCCGGTGGTCACGACCTTCGATTCCGCCAGCGAGGACGTCGTCGTCGACCGTTTCGTCGCCAACATCGCCGCGCATCTGGCTGCCGGCCTGGATGGGATAGTGGTCACGGGATCCACCGGCGAGGCGGCACTGCTCGAGGAGAGCGATCGAAGGCTGCTCATCGAGGCGGCGCGCGAGGCGATTCCGGCAGACCGCGTCCTGATAGCGGGGATAGGCGGGGAATCGACACGCATCACGCTGCGGAGGGCCCGGGACGCGAAGGCCGCCGGCGCCGATGCCGTGCTCGTCGTCTCGCCGCACTACTACACGAGCTCAATGACCGCCGATGCGCTGCGCGCACACTTCACGCGCGTGGCCGACGAGAGTCCGCTCCCGGTGCTGCTGTACAACATCCCGAAGTACGCCCACTTCGCCATCGGGCCGGACCTGGTGGCGGAGCTTGCGAATCATCCGAACGTCGCCGGAATGAAGGACAGCGCCGGCGACCTCGCGATGCTCGAGCGCTACCTGGAGTCCCAGTCGGAGGCGTTCACCGTTCTCACCGGCAACGGGCCGACGTTCGCAGCGGCGCTGGCGCTGGGCGTGCGGGGTGGTATCCTCGCCGCGGCGCTTTTCGCGCCCGAGCTGGCGCGTGAAGTGTACGACGCGGCCGCCCGGGGCGATTCGGAAGGTGCGAAGCGCGCGCAGGAGCGGCTCACTCCTTCCGCACGCGAGATCGTCGGAGAGCTCGGAGTGCCGGGGGTCAAGGCGGCGCTCGACGCCATCGGCCTGCATGGGGGGACGTGCAGGGCGCCGCTCCAGTCGCTCGGAAATGGCGGGCTGGCGCGCGTATCGGAACTGATGCGCGCGATCTCGGGCGCTTCGGTCTGACGTGAGCGTGGTGGCGAGCCGGCATCTGAAGCGGCTCGCAGCGCGGGCTCGACCGGCCGGTTCTCCGGGGGAGGGAGCTGCGCGGGAATACTGCCGTGAGGTGCTCACGGGGCTCGGATTCAGCGTGGCCGATGAGCCGTTCGAGTATTCCGCCGCCGTGGGGCGCTGGGCAACCCCGGCGGGTGGGGTGATTTCGATCCTCGTCCTCGGGGTGGCGGGGCACGTGGGCAGCACCGGCAACGCGGCCTGGTCCCTCGCGAGCCTTGTCGTGGGACTGGTGGTGGTGGCCGCGGGGGGATTCTGGCTGGCGCGCCGTGGTGTGCTCGATCTTCCCCTCCTTCGCAGGACGGGCATCAACCTTCGGGCGACCCGGGGTGAAGCGACGCCGGCGGTGTGGCTCGTGGCGCACCTGGACTCGAAGTCGCAGCCGGTGCCGTCCGCGCTTCGGGCGTTCGGAATCGTGCTGTCGGCGGGCCTCTGGCTCATGGCGATCGGTGTTGCCGTCGCCCAGGTGGGCGGCGCGGCGGTCGCGTCGTGGTGGCCC
>JBGTMW010000310.1:0-2466 GCA_041743365.1 Gemmatimonadaceae bacterium | reverse complement strand
CCCTGCACAACGAAGTACAGGGCCGCGGCCGCGGCTACCAGCCAGATCGCGCGCCGCAGCTTCGGCTTCACAGTCCGTAGATCGCCCCGCCGGGATACTCCGCGACGGCACCGAGCTGCTCCTCGATCCGGAGAAGCTGGTTGTACTTGGCAACCCGATCGGGGCGGCTCGCCGAGCCGGTCTTGATCTGCCCGGCGCCGGTGCCCACCGCAAGATCGGCGATGAAGGTGTCCTCGGTCTCACCCGAGCGGTGCGAGATGATCGAGAGATAGCCCGCTGCGCGCGCCATCTCGATCGCCTCGAGCGTCTCGGTGAGCGTCCCGATCTGGTTCAGCTTGATGAGGATCGAGTTGCCGACACCGCTCTCGATGCCGCGGGCGAGCCGCTCGGTGTTCGTCACGAACAGGTCATCGCCCACGAGCTGGCAACGATCACCCAGCGTACGCGTCAGCGACTCCCACCCGCTCCAGTCATCCTCCGCGAGACCATCCTCGATCGAGACGATGGGGTATTCCTCGAGCCAGCGCGCGTAGAGCTCGATCATCCCCTCGGAGCTGCGCTGCCCCGCTCCGCTCTTCTTGAAGGTATAGGTGCCATCCTTGTGCAGCTCGGACGCGGCGACATCGAGCGCGAGCGCGATCTCCTTCCCCGGGGCGTAGTTCGCCGCCTCGATCGCCTCGATGATGATGGCGAGCGCCTCCTCGTCGTTCCTGAGATCGGGAGCAAAGCCGCCCTCGTCCCCGACACTCGTCGCCAGCTTCCGCTTGTGCAGCACCTTCTTCAGCGAATGAAACACCTCGGCCCCCATCCGCAGTGCCTCGGAAAAGCTCGTCGCTCCCACCGGGACGATCATGTACTCCTGGAAGTCCACCGTGTTGGTCGCATGCGCGCCGCCGTTGAGGATGTTCATCATCGGCACGGGCATCACACGCGCGAGCGGACCGCCGAGGTAGCGATAGAGCGGAAGGCCGACATCCGCGGCTGCTGCCCGCGCGACCGCGAGGGACACGGCGAGAATCGCGTTCGCGCCCAGCTTTTCCTTCGATGCCGTCCCGTCGAGGTCGATGAGGGTCCGGTCGATCAGCATCTGCTCGGTGGCGACCATGCCGTTGAGTGCGGGCGCGATGGTCTCCTCGACGTTCTGCACGGCGAGCAGGACGCCCTTGCCCAGGTAGCGTCCGGCGTCCCCATCGCGCAGCTCGATGGCCTCATGCTCGCCGGTGGATGCTCCGCTCGGCACGGCAGCGCGCCCCGTTGCGCCGCTCGCGAGCGTGACGTCCGCCTCGATCGTCGGGTTGCCGCGACTGTCCATGATCTCGCGGGCGGCGATGTCCAGAATGGTCGACATGTCGTTGGGTCAGAGAAAAGAAGTCGGGATCGGGGCGTGATCGGCGTCTGCGGGACTTTCGCCGCTCTCCACGCCGTACAGCTCGCGGAGAGCGTCGGCCATCCGGCGCCAGACGAGTTGCGTGAGCTCATCGCGCTGATCATACGCGAAGCCGGAAGTCTCGATGGCCGGCAGGAAATGAATGTTCGCCGTCCCTGAACGCACGCGAAAGCTTCCCTTCCGCTGTACATGTATCACGCCATGGACGATCGTCGGGACAATGGGAACGCCGGCGGATATCGCGAGCACGAAGGGCCCCTTCTTGAAGTGACGCAGGCGGTAGTCATAGCCACGAGTCCCCTCGGGACACACGATCACCGACTTCCCCGCCTTCACCATCACGGCGGCATCCTTGTAGGAATCGAACGCCGCCTTGCGGTTCGTGCGCTCGATGAAGACTATCCCGACCGCGCGCGCAGCGCGGCCGAAGAGGAAGAGGCGCGATAGCTCCGCCTTGGCGATGAACGTGTAGTTCCGGAGCACTCCGGCCAGCGCGAAGATGTCGAACCAGCTCGTGTGGTTGCTGACGTAGATCCGCGCTTCCGGGCTGATGTTCTCGGCGCCATGCACCCGCACATCCATCCCGGCGGCCGCCCCCACTCCGCGCGCCCATGTGCGCGCCGCCCACTGATAAACCCCGTTCGGGCTGTCCCGGACGCCGAGCAGGCTCGCGATGATCACGAGCCCTCCAACAGTCGGAGTCAGAGTGATGATTGCAAGAATGACCAGTGCGGCGCGCATTGCTATGAAAAGTGGTCGTAGCCTCGCGGAGGCGCAACGCTCGCACCCCGATACGTCGTGGTCACCCCCGGCGGTCCGCCCTCGATCACACGTCCAATCTCCGTGAGCGGCAGCCGGAACAGCGCCTCGAAGTCGTGCACCGCCGCCGACGGCGGGAGCGTCACCAGGAGCTCATATTCCTCTCCGCTCGATGCGGCGGCCAGCGGGTCGACGCCATGAACACAGGGAACCCGGTCGAGCTCGAGGGCTATCCGTACTCCGCTGGCCGCGGCGACATGCCCTGCATCGGCCACGACCCCGTCGGAAATGTCGATGCACGCGGTCGCTCCGCGCGCGGC
>JBGTMW010000309.1:0-7655 GCA_041743365.1 Gemmatimonadaceae bacterium | reverse complement strand
GGTGGCGGCTGCGGCGGACAACGCAGCGGCCGTGACGACCCAGCGCGCCTTCAGCGCTCCGGAGTTCCGCGTGTACACCCACGACGATGTCACCGGCGTCGAGCTCGGCGGTTCGCTCAAGAACGTGATGGCGGTCGCGACCGGAATCTGCGAAGGGCTCGGGCTCGGCTTCAATTCACGTGCGGCACTCATCACGCGCGGACTCGCCGAGATGACGCGCCTGGGTGCGAGCCTGGGTGCGCGGCCGGAGACCTTCGCCGGACTCGCCGGAATAGGAGACCTCGTTCTGACGTGCACCGGCTCCCTGAGCCGCAACCGCGCGCTGGGCGCAGACATTGGACGCGGCCTCTCGCTCGAGGAAGCGCTGGCGGGGAAGGAAACCGTCGCCGAAGGAGTGCTCACGACGCGGAGTGCGTACGCCCTCGCACGACGAGAGGGAGTCGAGATGCCCATCGTCGAGGCGGTTTTCCGGACGCTCTTCGAAGGATTGCCGCCGAAGCAGTCAATAACCGCGCTCATGGCGCGCGACCCACGCCCGGAGAGAGACTGATGGCGACCGCGGAGCCGGTTCAGGAATTCTTTTCGATCGGCGAGGTATGCGCCCTCACCGATCTGAAGCCCCACGTGCTGCGGTACTGGGAGAGTCAGTTCCGCTTTCTCAACCCGGCGAAGAACCGGTCGGGGAACCGTGTCTACCAGCGGCGGGAGATCGAAATGATCATGCTGGTGAAGCACCTGCTGTACACGGAGAAGTACACGATCGATGGTGCGCGACAGAAGGTGGAGGAACACCGCAAGGGAGGCGACCTGCGGCCCGCGTCCCGCGTCGCACTCGACGTCCAGGCGCTGGAGTCGCTCGAGCGCGAACTGCAGGCGCTGCTCGAGCATCTCGAGCGCCAGGTACCCGGTTCATGAAGGGAATGACCTCGTGTGTCATCCCGGCGCTGAACGTCGGCGACAGTGTAAGGGAGGTAGTTCGAGGTCTTCGAGAGGCGCTTCCAGGCGCCGTGATCATTGGAGTGGACGATGGCTCGACCGACGATACAGCTCGGGTACTCGGCACAAGCTGCGATGAAGTGCTCGTCTTCGACCGGAATCGCGGGAAGGGCGCGGCACTTCGCGCAGGCTTCGCAGCTGCCCTCGCGATCGACAGCCGCGCGGTGGTGACGATAGATGCGGATGGTCAGCACGACCCGTCGTATTCCGCACGCCTCGTATCGGAGCTCGAGACCGCGGACATCGTCGTTGGTTCGCGAAGCCGTGCGTCAACCGGCATGCCTCTGCATCGCCGCATGACGAACGCGCTGTCTTCGGCCGCAATGCGCAGGATCGCGCGGTGCGATCTCGCCGACGTGCAGTCCGGATTTCGGGCCTTCCGCCCCGCTGTGCTCAGGGCGATCCGCGCGCAGGGGGATCGCTACGAGTTCGAGACCGACCTTCTGCTGCGCGCTGCACGCGCAGGATTGCGCATTGCGACGGTGCGGATCCCCACCATCTATGGGCCCCCCAGCCACTTTCGCGAGATGCGCGACGGTTGGCGTGTGGTTGCCACCTTCTTGCGTCATGCCTACGGCGGTGCTGAATGAGATTGTTGTGCACGAACGACGACGGGATACTCGCTCACGGACTCGAGTGCCTCATTCGAGCGGCGGAGCCGCTCGGCGACGTCACGGTAGTCGCGCCCGATCGCGAGCAGAGCGCGACGAGCCACTCGCTGACCCTCCATCACCCCCTGCGCCCCATCCTGCGCGGGCCGAGCCGGTTCCAGGTCGACGGCACGCCGACGGACTGCGTGATGCTGGCAGTCGAGGCATTGATGCCGGGGCGGCCGGACTTCGTGCTCAGCGGCATCAATCATGGGCAGAACATGGGCGAGGACGTGCTCTATTCCGGCACCGTCGCCGCCGCCATGGAGGGGCTCGCACTGGGTATCCCCTCGATCGCCATTTCCTTCGCTGGCGGCGACCTGCGCGCAGATGTCTCGATGCTCGATGACCAGGTGGCCGTGCTCACGCCGTTGCTTCGTCACCTCACGTCACTGCCCGCTTTCCCGCCTGCAACGCTGCTCAACGTGAACCTGCCACCGCTCGCGGCGTCGGAGATCCGCGGGGTGCGGCTCACCCGGCTCGGCCGCAGAGTATATTCGGATTCGCTCAAGCCCATGCGCGACCCCTGGGGACGCGACATCTTCTGGATCGGCGGGGGATCGATTTCGTGGCAGGGCCTCGAAGATTCGGATTTCCGCGCAATTCAGGAGGGATACATTTCGGTCACACCTCTGCACCTCGACCTCACCCACTTCGACATGCTTGCCGCGGCCGCGACGTGGTGGCAGGACCTGTAGAGTCGGAGCAGCGCGGCGCTCGCCGCCGGCTCATCGAGACGCTGCAACGCAACGGGATCCGCAGCCTCCCCGTGCTGCGCGCCTTTGAGCTAACGCCACGCCACCTTTTCGTTCCGACGGGAGTGCGGCATCGCGCATACGAGGACTCACCGCTCCCCATCGGCAGCGGACAGACGATCTCGCAACCGTCGGTTCATGCTCGATACCTCGAGCTCCTCGCGCTTTCCGGGCACGAGCGGATACTCGAGATCGGCACTGGCTCGGGGTACCAGACCGTGCTGCTCTCGCACCTCGCGGAACAGGTTTTCTCGGTCGAGCGAATTCCCGCCCTTCTCGACCGCGCCCGCGCCGCGATTCACCAGTCGAACGCGAGGAACATCTCGCTGCTTCTCGGCGATGGAACCCTCGGGTGGCGCGACTACGCGCCATACGACGCGATCCTCGTCAGCGCAGCGGCGCCAGAGGTACCGCCACCCTTGCGGGACCAATTGGCGGAGGGGGGTCGTCTGCTGATCCCGCTGGGTACGCGGGACGAGCAGCTGTTGACCGTGCTGACCCGGCGTGGCAACGAGCTGGAGCGTGTGGATGTGTCCCCCGTTCGGTTCGTTCCCCTGCTGGGAACCCACGGGTGGTCCGCGTAACGGCGAGATAGTAACGCATGACCGTCGGTCCCGACCGTGGGGAATCGAGAGCCTTGCCCGGGTCCGTGGATCGTCCGGGCGCGGTGACCGCGCATTGGGTCGTCACCGGGAGAGTGCAGGGAGTGGGCTTCCGATGGTTCGTCAGGGAGCAGGCCCGTCGCTGGGGGGTTCGCGGCTGGGTTCGCAATCGGAGCGATGGGACGGTCGAGATCGCAGCTTCCGGGCTCCCGGAGTCGATCGAGGGGCTGCTGGCCGCCGTTCGCCGCGGTCCCGACCACTCGGCGGTATCGGACGTCCGACTTGAACCCGGCCGAATCGAGCCCGATGTTCAGGATCCGTTCAGCATTCTCAAGGGCTGACGCGTAATCCGGGATGACACCTGGCAAGAGTGGGCTTCACGCCGATTTGCGAGCGGCAGTGCGCAAGGTTCCGGACTTCCCGAAGCCCGGAATAATCTTCAGGGACATCACGCCGCTCCTCGGAGACCCCGTTCTGTTTTCACGCGCGACCGAAGCGATGGCTGCGCCGTTCCGGGATCGCGGCATCAGCCACGTCGCCGCGATCGAGAGCAGGGGATTCATTCTGGGCGCACCGGTGGCCCAGGTACTCGGGGCGGGGTTCATCCCCGTTCGCAAGCGCGGGAAGCTGCCGTATCGTACCGAAGGTGTGGACTACGCGCTCGAGTATGGCACGGATCGGCTGGAGGTGCATGTCGATGCGTGCACGGTCGGGGATCGGGTTCTGCTGGTCGATGATGTTCTTGCAACCGGGGGCACGGCTGCGGCGACCTGCGAGCTGCTGGAACGCACGGGAGCTGGCGTCCTGGGATGCACCTTCCTGCTGGCAATAGAGGCTCTCGGGGGCATTGGCAGGCTGGGGGGTCGGGACGTCCGGACTCTCCTCGCTTTTTGAGCTCGTGAGGGACCCTGGAGCCCCCTGGATGAGTATATTCCATGCTGGTCTGCGACTCGAAGCCGCCGTTCCCGGGGCTCACGGGGTCGCGGGTTGTCTTCGTGAGGAAGCCCTACACACATCTCTCGAAAGGAGAAGTTGATGATACGTCCTGGTAAGAGCGCCGCAGCCGCGCTCGGCATCGCGCTGAGCGTCGCCGTGAGCGTTCCGCGAAACATGGAAGCGCAGGATGCGGGGTCGTGTTCAGTCGAAGAAGGTTCGCCCAAGGAAGTCGCTACGGCGTTCCTCCGCCTCAACACGGCCGGTGGCGCGTCGGACAAGGGAGCGAAGCTCAAGAGCCTTCGCGAAGCGATCAGGAGCGCGTCCACGAACATCGACCGGGGCCAGAACGTCCCCGGCCGGAATTACATCATGGCGAAGGCGTACGTCACGATCCTGACCGACACGCTCCTGCCCGTGATGACGACGCGAGCGGATCTCAGCCTGGCCGGCGGTACTCCCACAGAGCGCGTCGATCTCGTCGTGGCGATCGATTCGCTGCTCGACACGGTGGAGAAGGCGGCGCCGGAGTGCATGACCGAGACCGACATGTGGCGCCAGAACAGGCCGTGGCTCGACATGCTGAATGCGGCGATCGCCGCGGTCGACGCCGGCCAGCTCGACGAGGCCGAGCGGATTGCATCGCGCACCCTCATTCTTCACGACTCGAACCCGTACGGGTACCAGGTGCTCGCGAGCATCGCCGCACGCCGCGGCGACAACACGAAGCAGGTGGAGATGTGGAACAAGGCGATCGAGGCCGCAGGCACCGATACCACGCACTCGGAAGTCAGGCGCCAGGCGAACTACTACCTCGGCAACATTCTCGCGGAGCAGGCGCAGGTCGCCCAGGGGCCCGAGCAGGTTCGGCTTGCGCGCGAGTCGCGGAAGCTCTACGAGAACTACCTCGCCGAGGCCGGTGATTCGGTCTCCGACGATCGCACGATCGTCCGCGGCAACCTCGCCATCGTGATGACGATGGCCGGCGACACGGCTGAGATCCCCAAGCTCTATGCGGACATGATCGCCAATGGCGAGAAGTACACGGCTGCGGACTATCTCGCGGCTGGCGACATGGCGGCAAGACTGAATCGCGCAAGCGACGCTGCTCGGCTGTACGAGCACGCTCTCGCCAAGAACCCGAACAACCGCAAGGCCCTGTTCAACGTGGCGGCGAGCTACTACGCGGAGAAGGCGTACACGAAGATGATTCCCGCGGTGCACCGACTCGTTGCGATCGATCCGAGCCACGCAGAGAACTGGAAGCTGCTGGGCTACGCGTACGCGATGCTGCAACCGGAAGAGAAGGACCCGCCGAAGAAACGGGCGCTCACGGATTCGATCGTGAAGTACTCGACGATGGCGGATGCGATGCTCACCGACGTGACGATCGATGACTTCGTGACACGCGCCGGCAAGAGCACGGTCGAGGGTTCGATCACCAACCTCGACACAAAGGCGACGAAGACCTACCAGATCGCGTTCGAGTTCCTCGATCAGGCCGGGAACGTCGTGGCGACCAGGCAGGAGACCGTGGGCCCGGTGGGTCCGGCGGCGGCCAAGGCATTCAAGATAGAGGTCGAGAATCCGGGGATCACCTGGTTCAGATACGCACCGGTGAAGTAGCCGGGATCAGGAACGCACCAACGCTCGACGGTGGCGGCCCGTCTCCCGGTTGGGGGCGGGCCGCTTCGCATTAGGCGCTGGAGCCGCCCCCACATGTCGTGCTCGGTTTACCGATAACGGCGGCCCGACTATCTTCCTCCCGCCGCCCCTGTAGCTCAGGTGGATAGAGCAGCGGTTTCCTAAACCGTTGGCCGGGTGTTCGAGTCACCCCAGGGGCATCCCCGAGTCCCGCGGTCCCAACAACCCTCATGCAAGGCAACAGATGACCCGTACCGGAGCAGCCGCACGTCCCACGGTGGACGATCACGCCGAAACCTTCGTCGAATGGGCCCAGGACCATACGCGCGAGCTGTCGTTCGGCGCCCTCGCGATAGTCACCATTGCGGCCGCCGCATGGCTGTACGGGTATTCGAATCGACAGAATGCCACCAGAGCCGAAGGCCTGCTGGCGCAGGCGGAGGCTACCCTGGGCGCGCAGCGTACGGCCGAGGCGCAAACACTGTACGAACGGCTGGTTCAGGGGTACGAGGGAACGCCGTCGGCCGGGCAGGCTCTGCTGCGACTCGGCCAGGTACTGTACGAGCAGGGGAAGTTCGAGGACGGCGTTCGTCGTCTGGAGGCCGGGTTCGGCGAGTACGACGATGGTCCCTTCGCCACGTCGATTCGGCGGCTCGCGGCTGACGGCTACGCACAGCTCGGCCAAGCGGCGAAGGCGGCAGAGCTTTACGCGTCGTCGTCGGCCAAGTCCTCGCTCAAGGGTGAGCGGGACGAGCTGATGGCGCAGGCGGCCCGTGCGTGGGCAGATGCCGGCAACAAGGAGGAGGCTGTCAGGATCTGGCGCCCCATGGCCGAGGAGCCGAACCACCCGCTGGGCAACGAGGCACGGCTAAGGATCGGGGAGTTGACGGCCGCTCCTGCGGGCTCGGCCAGCTCGAGTTGAGAGCAGAACTCGGCAGGTGCGGGAGAACCGAGGTGGCGCTTTCGCGCCGCCTCTTTCTTTTGTCGTGATCCCGAGCCCTGGGCGATGGGTAGGGTCCACAGGTGCTTCCGGCCGGTTATGCGTATAATATGGATTATGTCAACTACATGGCGGGGAGAAATGTGGAGAACGTCGCGCTCTCCACAGGTCGTGGCTACTCTAACTCGCAATACGGCAACCCTTTCGACACCGAGGGCTCAACAACCCGGCAGCTGCTCAGCGCGGAATGTCGACGACACCCCTGAACGACACCACGGCGCTTCCGCTCAGCGATGGACGCCAGCGACTCCCTTCGCGAGTAAGGCGGACATCGAGCGGAAGTCCCGAGCTCGTGAGGATCCGAGTGCAGCCCACCGGGGCGTGCCCCCACGCGGCCAGAACGGTCGCGGTGGCCACGGCGCCGGTACCGCACGCCAACGTCTCCCCTTCCACTCCCCTCTCGTAGGTCCGCATTCGCCATTCGGACCCGGCACGGGAGACGAAATCGACGTTCGCCCCGTCCCGAAACGCCGGATCACGGCGGAGCGCCCGACCGCGAGCCTCGAGCGGAACCGCGTCCGCATCGCCGCACAGGACCACGGCGTGCGGGACGCCCGCGAGAGCGAATCCGATCCTGGTTTCGCCCGCCGAAAGCTCGACTCCGACGTCAGTCTTCACCTCCTCCACCGGGCTCAGGTCGATCTCCGGCATGCCGTCCCGTATCCTGCCCGTCAGGACGCCGGCGTCGGTCCCGAACCGAAACTTCTCCGCGTCGGCAAATCCCAGATCGACGGCAAGTCGAGCGCTGCAGAGCGCCGCGTTTCCGCAGAGGGACGCCCGGGACCCGTCCGCGTTGTGATACTCCATCCGGAAATCCCCGTCGCCGAACTCATGCAGCAGGACGACGCCGTCGGCGCCAATGCCGGTTCGACGGGCACACAGCCCCTGGATCACGTCCGGATCGGTGAGCTTGCCAGGCGGGACTTCGCGCACGTCGAACACGACGAAGTCATTGCCCGACCCGTTCATTTTCCAGAACTCACGGCTCGCTGGAAGTCTCGCAGCCCTGGCAAATCGTGTCATGCGTGGTCCCCCTGGTCAGAGCTTCCCGGTGATCGACCACCACCTGAGCCGC
>JBGTMW010000308.1:0-2547 GCA_041743365.1 Gemmatimonadaceae bacterium | reverse complement strand
GTCCCGAACCCGCTCATCGGCGAAGAGAAGGATCCCGTCGATGACAATCACGTCCGCGGGCTCGATCGTCTCGCACGCTTCGCGTCGCGTGTGAGTCACGAAGTCGTAAATCGGCTTGCTGATCGCGCGACCTTCGGCGAGCGTCTGGAGATGTCCGGCCAGCAGGTCCATGTCGAAGGCATCGGGATGGTCCCAGTTGACCAGGCGTCGCTCCTCTAGCGAGAGCTTCACGTGATTCCGGTAGTACGCATCCATGTCGAGAAACACGACCGATGCCTCGCGCAGCGCATCCGCGAGCTGTCTCGCGACCGTGGACTTTCCCGAACCGGATCCTCCGGCTATTCCGATAACGAGCGGCTTCACGGACCGGTTCCGATGACGCGCTCCAGACAGGGATGTTGCCGCCCCCGCCGCCAAAAGAGAAGCGGTTCCCGCGTCACGTTCGCGTATCGAGAGGCAGGGCAGGGCGGCGCCGAGCCGCGGGGTGGTCCATTGATGAGGAAGGTGGCCAGCACCTTGCCCCCGAGTCAACTGCATGGGAGAGGTGCAGGAGCGCCCTCCCCGCCTCGCCAAACGGCGGGGCTCAGTCGCTAGATTGCGGCCATGCTCAAACACGTCGTTTTCGTTCTGCTCATCGTTGCCGGTTGCGCGGTCCGACAGGGTCCAGTCGCGCTGAGCGTTCCGGGGGAGCCGGTAGAGCTCATCGTCGCGGCGACCACCGACGTGCACGGGTGGGTGCGCGGGTGGGACTACCATGCCGACCGACCCGACTCATCCCGCGGCCTGGCCCGCGCCGCCACGATCGTCGATTCGCTGCGTCGGGCGTCCCCCGGTCGCCTGGTTCTCGTTGATGCCGGCGACCTGATCCAGGGGAATCCGCTCGCATACGTTGCGGCCCGGGTGGCGGCCGACCGCCCGAATCCCATGGTCGCCGCGATGAACGTCATGCAGTACGACGCTGTCGCGATCGGCAACCATGAATTCAACTACGGGCTTCCCTATCTTCGCGGTGTAGTGGCTCAGGCGAGCTTTCCCTTTCTCGCCGCGAACGCCTACACGCCCGACGGCCAGCGCGCCTTTCCGGCCTGGCGGATCGTCGAGCGAGCCGGGATCCGCGTCGGAATAGTCGGCGCGACAACGCCGGGATCGATGGTCTGGGATCGCGAGAACCTGCGCGGTCAGCTCGCCGTGCGCGACATCGTTCCGGAGGTCGCCACGGCGGTCGCCGACGCGCGCGCCGCGGGCGCAAACGTCATCATTGTCTCCCTGCACTCGGGGCTGACCGGCCGCTCGAGCTACGATACCGTCGCTAGCGGGCTGCCCAGCGAGAACGTATCCGCGCGGGTCGCACGGGAGGTACCGGGAGTCGACCTGCTCGTGTATGGACACTCGCATGCCACGATGGCCGATACGACCATCGGCTCGACGCATCTGATGCAGCCGAAGAACTGGGCGACCAGCGTGGCGGTCGCCAGGATCGGAATCGAACGGGCCGGCAGCGGAGTGCGCGTCACGGGGGTGCGAAGCGAGCTGATACCCCTTGCCGGGCGCGTGGAGCATCCGGCAGTGGTCGCGGCAACCGAGGCCCTTCACGCGGCGACACGCGAGTACATCCAGACCCCGGTCGGGACGACGCCGGTTGCATGGCGCGCCGACTCCGCACGGGTGACCGACACGCCGCTCATCGACTTCATTCTCGAGGTCCAGCGTCGCGCGACCGGTGCGGAGCTCGCGTCCACGGCCGCGTTCTCCCTCGACGCCTCACTCGATGCCGGCCCGATAACCATTGCGGAGCTCGCTCGGCTGTATCCATACGACAACACTCTGCGCGCCATCAGGATCACCGGTCGCCAGCTACGGGAATACCTCGAGCAGAGCGCTCGCTACTACCGAACCTTGCCGCCGCCGGGCGAACCCGGAGCCGGCTCGATCATCGATCCCTCCATACCCGGCTACAACTTCGATGTCGTGGCAGGGGCGGACTACACGATCGACATCAGTCGGCCCGTCGGCGATCGCGTCACATCGCTCACGATTGGCGGCGTCCCGGTGCGCGATAGCGACAGCTTCACGATGGCACTGAACAACTACCGGCAGACCGGCGGCGGCAACTATTCGATGCTGGCCGATGCGCCCGTGGTTTACGACAGGCAGGAGGAGATCCGCCAGCTCCTGGTGGATGAAGTCAGGCGGCGGGGAACCATTCGACCCGAGGACTTCTTTCGCCGGAACTGGCGGCTCGAGCCAGCCGCCGCTGTCGAGCGAGCATACCAGGAGCTGAATCGCACGGCTTCGCCCGCTGCGTCGGAAACCGGGGTGCCGACGCCGCCCACGGACGACTCGGACGCCGCCCGAACACGGCGCCGCCTCCGAATCATCTCGACGAACGACTTTCACGGCGCCCTCGATCCGCGAGCGGACGCGGCCGGGGTTCGCACTGGCGGCGGGTCCGCCCTGGCCGCGGCGATCGAGCAGGCACGCAAGGAATGCGCGCCGGGATGCGAGACGATCCTGCTGGACGGCGGCGACATGTTCCAGGGCACGCCG
>JBGTMW010000307.1:0-4720 GCA_041743365.1 Gemmatimonadaceae bacterium | reverse complement strand
CGAGCACCGCGGCGGATCTCCTGGCGCGGCGCGGCCTGGTGCACAAGCGCCGCTCCCGGCGCCCGACCACGCACCCGGGCGTCGTCCCCGCGCTCACGCTCGAGCCGAACGATCTCTGGACGGCAGACTTCAAGGGGCAGTTCCGCACGGCGGACGGGCGCTACTGCTACCCGCTCACGATCGCCGATCAGCACACGCGCTTCCTCGTCAGCTGCCACGGCCTGCTCTCGACCCAGACCGTCACGGCGCGGCCGGTGTTCGCGCGCGCTTTCCAGGAATACGGGCTGCCGCGGGCGATCCGCACCGACAACGGCGTGCCGTTCGCGACGCAGGCCATTCACGGCCTGTCGTATCTCAACGTGTGGTGGATGCGCTTGGGCATCCAGCACCAGCGCATTCAGCCCGGCTGCCCGCAGCAGAACGGGGCCCACGAGCGCATGCATCGGACCCTCAAGCGCCAAGCGATCCGTCCGGTGCAGCGGACCTGTGCGCGGCAGCAGCTCGCCTTCGATGCGTTCCGCACCGAGTTCAACACGGTGCGCCCGTGCTTGGGCACCTTTTTGCCGTCCTTGATCCAAGTCTCCGCCTTCAGCGCCTTGTGCATCGCGATGACGTCGTCTTTCGTCTCCTCCAGCACGCAATCGAGGCGACGCAGGACGGTCAGCGGAATCATCACACGGCGATATTGCGGCGGCCGGTAAGGACCGCGCAGGAGGTTGGCGATGTTCCAGATGACATCACCGTGCTCTTTGAATGCGTCGAAGTTCTTCATGAAGTTGGGTATGTCGTGCACGATTTGTTCAGTCGGCGATCAACAGGTCGCCATTGAGGACGGGATCCCGGCTGGGATTGATCTCCGGATGAGGAACTTACGGATAGAGGGCTGATCGCGAGGAGTCCTCGGCCGCGGACGGGGTTATCACTTTCGGAGGTGTTTGGTCAGGGACCGGCCACTACGCTCCGCATGCAAGGTCGCGAAATTGGAGTCTCAAAAATGGCGGGGGGGGACCCCAAGCTCGAAAATGGGGATGCTCGCGGGACCACGCACTTCCCTCGGTGTGCAGAACCGCAAGTTTGAGTAAGGGAGGGTGCTGAACCCAAGCCGCGTGGGTACCCCGTGGGCACCGAACGCAAAAACGCCCGGCGCAACTTTGGCCGGGCGTTTCGCTATCTCGCTGTCGTTGTTTGAGTCAAGCCAGCTCCCGAGGAGGGATTTGAACCCCCGACCCGGCGATTAACAGTCGCCTGCTCTACCCCTGAGCTACTCGGGAATGAAACCTGAAACCTAGGCGAGCCTGCACACAGGGTCAAGCGCGCACGATTCCTCATTCCCGCGTGGCCGCTTCGAGGCTACGACGCCCTCACGTGAGACCGCGACGTCGCCACCGGCCGCGGCGCAGGCACCGGGAGCACGGTGCGGAGCCACGTGCCCGTGTGCGATCCCTCGACCTCGGCGACCTCCTCCGGGCGACCCATGGCCACGACCATCCCGCCGCGATCGCCCGCTTCAGGACCGAGGTCGATGACCCAGTCGGCGAGCTTGATCACATCGAGATTGTGCTCGATCAGCACCAGAGTGTGTCCGTGATCGACGAGACGATCGAGCACTCTGGCGAGCTTCCGTATGTCCTCGAGATGGAGCCCGGTCGTCGGCTCATCCATCACGTAGACCTTCTTCCCGGCCTTGCGACCGGCGAGCGCGAGCTCGCGTGCAATCTTTATTCGCTGCGCCTCACCGCCCGACAGCGTCGGAGCGGGTTGGCCGAGCCGCAGGTAGCCGAGGCCGACCTGCTGGAGCTGCCAGAGCGCCTGACCGAGCTTCTCCTCGCGCGGGAAAAACCGGATCGCCTGATCGACTGTCAGCTGGAGAACGTCGTGAATGTGCTTTCCGCCGACGGTCACCTCGAGAACCTCGGGCTTGAAGCGGCGGCCGGCGCAGTCGTCGCACGGGACGTATACATCGGCCATGAACACCATCTCGATCTCGAGATGACCGGCGCCCTCGCATGTCTCGCAGCGCCCGCCGGCGACGTTGAAGCTGAAGGTGCCGGGTGAATAGCCGCGTTGCCGTGCTACTGGCGCGTCCGCGTAGATGCGGCGGATCTCATCGAACGCCTTCACGTACGTCACGGGGTTCGAGCGCGGGGAACGCCCGATCGGGCTCTGGTCGATGAGGACGACATCGTCCACGGCCTCGTACCCCCTCAGCTCTCCGAACGCTCCCACGCGCTCACCGAGGTGCTGCTTCGCGCTGTGCTCACCATGGATGTGGGTCTCGAGCGCGCGGTACAGGACATCGTGAACGAGGGTGCTCTTTCCCGAGCCCGACACACCCGTCACCACCGTGAGCGCGCCCAAAGGGATGCGTATGTCCACGTTGCGGAGATTGTGCTCGTGGGCGCCGGTCAGTGTGATCCAACGAGGGCCCAGGCGGCGCCGCTCCTCGGGGAGCGGAATCGAGCGCACGCCGGAGAGATACTCGCCCGTGAGCGGACTCTCGGCGATTCGACTCATCGGGCCGGCGAACACTACGTGCCCACCATGCTCGCCGCTCCCGGGGCCGAGCTCGACCATGTAGTCGGCGGCGCGAATCGCATCGGGATCGTGCTCGACCACGAGCACCGAGTTGCCGGCGTCGCGCAGCCGCAGAAGGATGCCGAGAAGGCGGCTCATGTCCCGCGAGTGGAGGCCGATGGACGGTTCGTCCAGAACGTACAGCGTATCCATGAGCTGCGACCCGAGCGAATTCGCGAGCCCTATTCTCTGTGCTTCTCCGCCTGACAGCGTGCGGGTGGCACGATTGAGCGCGAGATAGTTGAGCCCGACCTCGCAGAGGAACTGAACCCGGTCACGCGCCTCCTTGAGGATGTGCTTCGCGACGGCCGCCTCGAAGTCGGTGAGGCGAAGCGCGGACAGCCACTCGCTGAGCCGGTCGACCGGGAGGTCCGCGATCTCGGCGATGTTCCTTCCGCCCACGCGAACCTGGAGCGCCTCCGGCTGGAGCTTGGTGCCGTTGCAGGCGTGGCATGTCCGCGCCGTCTGATATTGGCGAAGGAAGACGCGGATGTACTGCTTGTATCGCTTCTCCTCGAGCTCCCGGAGGAAAGGGAGGATGCCCTTGAATCCGCGGGTCTTCGCGTTGAGCAGCTTGTCGCGAGCGGGTCCGGGAAGGTCGCTCCATGCGATATCCAACGAGATGCGCTCGCGCTTCGCAAACTCCGCCAGCGCGCGGCGCTTGTTCTCGTAGCGAGGCATCGTCCACGGATGGATCGCACCCTCCCACAGGGTGCGATCGCGGTAGGGAACGATGAGGGATTCATCGTACTCCAGCGTGGCCCCGAAGCCGTTGCAGGTGACGCATGCGCCGCGCGGATTGTTGAACGAGAAGAGCTGCGGGGTGGGTGATGGCGCACGCGTTCCATCGTTCGGACATTCGAAGCGTTCGGTGAAGGCGAGTCGGCTGGTCTGTTCAGCGCCTGGCGCGGGGGCAGTGGGCGATGCGAGCAGGATGACGCAATCACCATCTCCGTCGGCGAAGGCGGTGCCTACGGCGTCCGGCAGCCTCGACTCCAGCTCCGCGGTGACAGCGAGCCGATCGACCACGACGAGGAGCTCGCGCACCCGGGTCAGGTCGATCCGCGCACCGCCGAGCTCGTCGAGGTTGCGGATAGTGCCCTCTGTCGCCACGCGGACGAATCCCTGGGCGCGCAGGTTCTCGACCACGACGTCGTGGGTGACCTCGGAGGAGAGCCTCAGGGGGAATGTCACGGCGAACCGCGTCCCGACCGGCAGGGTCCGCACCGTGTCCACAACGGACTCGACGGTGTCGGGCCTCAGCTCGCGTCCGCATACGGGGCAGTGAGTGCGCCCCACGCGCGCCCAGAGCAGGCGGAGGTAGTCGTAGATCTCCGTGGCGGTCCCGACGGTGGAGCGGGAAGTCTTCGTCGGGTTCTTCTGCTCGATGGCTACCGCGGGGGAGAGCCCCTCGATGGAGTCGACATCGGGCTTCTCCATGCGCTCGAGGAACTGTCGCGCGTACGCGGACAGCGACTCGACGTACCGCCGCTGGCCCTCGGCGAAGATCGTGTCGAACGCGAGGCTCGACTTCCCGGACCCGGACAGGCCGGTGAAGACGATCAGGGAGTCCCGCGGGAGGTCCAGATCGACGTCGCGCAGGTTGTGCTCGCGCGCGCCGCGCACGACGAGACGTTCCATGCCGGTGGCTGCTCCCTGCGGTCGACTGAAGGCTGTCGGTGGCCGCTGCAGTGCGCACCGCAGGTCACCCTACGACCGGGCACCGACAACCGCCTCCGTCAAGGGTATCGAACGGATGTTCGATCTCGGCGGAGGCGGTGGTCGTGCTCAGCAGGTGAACCAGGAGGGTCAGCGGCTGCCGAGCTGCCCCCGGACCGCGCCGGCGGGGTAGACCTCGTTGTGCACGTTCACGTAGTAGTCGGCCGGGTCGTCGATCAGCCCGGCAGCCTCCTCCACGTTCACGACGCAACCCTTGATCCGCGTCCCGTCGGCACTGATGAAGCTGGTGAAGTCGACGACGACGGGGCCCGCCTCGCTGGCCGAACCCTCGTGGATGTGTCCCCCGGTCAGCGGGTCGACGTTGCGGACCCGGACCGACAGGCAGATGGTGCCGGTGGCCCCGTCGACGGTGACAAAGCTGCGGCCGAACCCGTCGGGGTCACCGGGACCCGGGACCTCGCGGGCG
>JBGTMW010000306.1:0-4027 GCA_041743365.1 Gemmatimonadaceae bacterium | reverse complement strand
AGCCCGGCACGACGTCCCAGCCCAGCACGCGGACGTCCGAAGACAGCTCGGCGCGCAGCTTGCGCGTCTGCCGCCAGCGTTTGCGATAGTAGCCGACGCTTCGCAGCGCCTCGCAGGCCGCGATCTGGCCCGGCAGGCTGACCGCCCAGGGCGGGGAGATCGTACGCAGCTCGTCCATCAGGTGCGCCGGCCCGCAGAGATACGCGCAGCGTGCGCCGGACAGGGCGTAAACCTTCGACATCGACTTGCAGATCACCACGTTGGCCGAGGCGGCCGCGAAATGCTCGAGGGACTCCGCCGGCCCTGCGTACTCGACATAGGTCTCGTCGATCCAGAAGCGCGTCGTAACGGGGGCGCCATCGAGAAGGGCGGCAAGCTGTTCCCGTGGAACATGCTGCCCCGTCGGGCTGTTGGGATTCACCAGGACGACCCAGTCGTAGCCGCGCGTCAGGTGTGCCGCGAGCATCTCGCCGTCCACCGCATAATCGTTCGCGCGTGACAGCGTCAGTCGATCGACCCGACACCCGACGACCCGTTCGAGCACGTGTGCATACTCGCCGTACATGGGGTCCAGGATCAGGACGCGGGACTCCGGCCGCACCCAGTGACGAAGACCGAGGAAGATGAGGTCGGACGAACCCGCGCCCGGAAGAATGTTCTCTGCCCCCACACCTCGAGCGTTTGCCAGCATGCGGCGCATCCCTTCACAGCCGGTCGGCGGCGATGTTCTCAGTGCCCAGGGCAGGTGCGCGGACAGGGCGTCGAGCACCGATGGCGCGGGGTCGAACCAGGCATCGAGAACGTCCGCGTTGATCACTACGTCCGCCGTCGCAAGGTTGTCGAATTCATCTCCGATGGCTTCGAAGAACGCGCCACCATGATAGCATGTGCCCCCGGGGTGAAAGCTCACGCCCTGGATACTCCAGTCGACGTGCCGCTCGAGATCGGCGGCGATGTGCTTCAGCCTGGCCGATCCCTCGCGCATGTCGCCGGCCATCAGCTCGAAGGTCACGTTGCCACAGCGTGTGCGACGTCCCAGGGATCGAAGCCCGACGTGCTGATACATTGCCAGCATCTCGAGCCGTCCAATGCACACGATGGCTCGTCCGCCCAGCGACTGGACATAGCGCCATGCGCCGTACATGAGCAGCGCGGCCACCCGGCTGGCGCGCCACGCCATGCTCACTGTCAGCAGGCGGATTTCGTAGAGGCCCGGATCGAAGGTCAGCGGTATCTCGTCACGCGCGAAATACCTGTCGACCGAATAGCCGACATCGTTCGGCGGCGTGATCGAAATGAAGCCCACGATCTCGCCGGCGACCGCGGCCACGACGTAGGCGTTGACGGCGTCCAGTGCATCCGTGAGCTGTCCCTCGCCGTTGTCAGGATGCTGGCCCAGCTCGCGGGCGTAGACCTGGTGTCGCATGGCGTAGATGCGCTCTCGCGCCTGTTCATCGGCCAGTCTCAGCGAGATCAGCGGTCGGGCGCTCATGACACCTCATTACGGTACTGGGTGGACAATGCGCGGTTCCAGGAACGGCGATTTTCGATGGTAAGCTCGGTGCTGGGCGAGCCCCGGGGGATACGTCAAGATGCGTAGATGTGCGGCGGAACCAGGCGAAACCGGAGGTCGCCCGGACAGTTCATGACTTCTCGTCTCGCGCGCCGTGGCGCCGGAGCACCTCATCGATGCGCGCGTTCCCGGTGGGGAAATACGAATTGACGACAGCCACGTCGGCGCCCGCCTCCAGCAGCCTCTCGATCATCGGGATGTAGTCGACGCCCCTTGCCGGGTCATAGAAAGCGAAATGCAGCGTCGAGTTGAGCACCGTGCCCCCCCAGACGTTCTCGACCTCGAGCGGCGCCCCGCGCTCGAGCAGCAGCTCGACGACGTCCATGTGGCCCGCACCCGCCGCGCAATGAAGCGCTGTCATCCGATCCTCGTCCGCGCCTGCGGGATCGACACCGCGCCGGAGCAGGAGCTCGACGACGCCGACACGGCCGAACGTCGCCGCCCATAGCAGCGCCTTCCGGACGTGAGCCTGCGGGTCATTCGGCAAGCGCGGCCAGCGAGGCGACTCCAGCCGGACGCCCGGCCGCAGCGTTCCGCCCTCGGCGACCCAGGCGTCCACCAGATCCTCCCGACCCATCGCCGCCGCCGTGATGACGTGTTTCACCGCGGCGCCACGCCGCACCAGTGTCGCTGCTGCATCGAGATACCCGAAGGCGAGCGCCGTCATCAATGGAGAGCTGTCGTTCTCGACACCGTCGATCGCCGCGCCGAAGTCGAGCAGGATCTCGACGAGCAGGGATTGCACGCCCGCGCCCGCAGGGTGCGCGCTCGAGACGAGCAGGTTCATCGTAGTCTGGGCCGAACCGCCGCCGTACGTCTCGGCGAGCGCATCCACCTCGGCGCCGGCTTCGAGGAGCATCCGCGCTACATCGACCGCGTTGGCGGGAGTGACCTGCCGGAAGTCCTCGACTCCGTTCGCCGCGACGTAGTGCAGTAGCGTCGCGCGATGCTCGCGTGCTGAGCGCTCGCGGATCAGCGACGGATTCGCGCGGAGCAGCGATGTCAGGGTGGAGACGTCGCCGCCGACGACGGCATCCACAGCCCTCTCGAATTCGCTCCCGGGCGCGTTGCTGCTGATACCCTGGATGTGCTTCGCGAACTTCGGCCAGGTCGCGAAGCCGTGCGCGCGCGCGATGAGGCGCTGCGCATCGACGAGTGTGCAGCCCGCGCCATCGTTCGCGGTCGCGAGCCTTTCGCGGACCTCCGTCTCGATCTGATCGACGGCGCGATCGAAGCTGCGTCGAACGAAGGAAGTGATGGCGACGCCGTGCAGCCGCACGAGGGTGTCGAGCCACTCGGTGGCCCAGGCGCGAACGGCGCCGGGATCGCCCGACCTGCAGGCCTTGACGAGCTCCTTTGCCCGGCGCTTGTACTGCTCGAGGTCCGGATGTGGCGGGAGAGCGAGGGTATCCATACGAAGCTCCTTTCAGTGCTCGCCTGGAGTCCGCGCCGCGTCAGGCTGAATGGAGTTTCGCTGCGATTGTCGTCGATCGGGTGGGCACTGCCCTTTCCGCGGACTGGGTGCGCCCCTGGCGCTGATCCGATTCTACGTCGAGACGGCGGCCGGGGCAAGCGTGCAGCACGGACCGCCGTCGATGCTGCTGTGCGAGAGAACTTCGTCCTCAATCGACTCCGCCAGGGTGCGTCGATGCGCTTCGCGACATCGATTACCGACCGATCGACTTGCTAGCATCAATATTGCTAGCAAAGTCGAAGCAAAGACAATCGATCGCGAATCCGACGAGCGATGGTGTTGTCCCCTGATCCGTCGCATCCGCAGTATTCGACTACCTTCGTCGTAGATGCCCCCACAGCGCTGTTCCCGTCCCTCCCAGTGAGCCCTCATCCGCTCGCCGCGCCCGCGGCGAACACCCGATCAACGAGCCTTTCATAAACCGGGTCTCCTCGCAAGGATCGGAGCTGGGGATCCACGCGCAGGAATGCCCGGGAATGCGACCGCTCCTCGGCAGCACGCGCCAGCCACCGCAACGCCTCCGGTCGGTCGCCGAGTGCCAGGTGCACCTTCGCAATCTCGTACGAAGGTGCGTACTTCCCCGTACTCGCCCGTGCTTCGATCTCACGAAGTATCGTCCGTGCGGAGTCGCGGTCGGCGCCAGCCGGCGAAAGGGCCAGAAGCCGCGCGAGGCTCAGTCGGGCCAGCTCGTTCCCGGGCGAGATCTCCATTGCCCGGGCGATCCACCTGCGTGCCTCCTGCGGCTGACCGAGCGCATCCAGTGCCCACCCACCCCACAGATGCGCGAGGGCGTAGTTCGGGTCGAGCGCCAGTGTACCACGGCATTGCTCCACTGCCTCTGCGTGCCGTCCGGCCAGGTAGAAGCTCCACCCGAGCGCTGCATTCGCGATCAGTGACAGCGGGTCCGCTTCCTGGGCGCGCCGCATCGCGCGTTCCGCCTCCTCGAATCGCCCCGCGACGGTCAGCAGGTTGGCATACCA
>JBGTMW010000305.1:0-2570 GCA_041743365.1 Gemmatimonadaceae bacterium | reverse complement strand
CCGCCGCGGGAACGTGGGGCCGGGTTTCGCACGACCACGACCTCGCGCCAGTCGCGGCGCGCCGAACGGGCGCGGACAGGATCGTGGCCCGCAATGTCGAGCAGCGCGTCATCGCGAACGCCTCGCCCCTGCACCGCTGCGTCCTCGAGGTGAACGTCCATGGTGCGTGCGACGGCGTCGATCGAGCACCCACACAGCGAGTCGTGCGGGTGACAGGCGAGGAGCGTGGCCCACGCCGACTCGACGAGCAACCGACGGCTCGGCGCGCCGCGCGACCACGCGATCGCTGTCCATGGCTCGGCCTCGCGCACGAGAAGGCGCTCTGTGCGCGCATTAGCGCGCTTCTGGTGAGCACGCGTTGCGAACGTCCCCTGTAGCGTCCAGGTATAACCGTAGGAGTCGCGGAGCTCTCCGCTCACTACCGGAAGCGATGTCTCCCCCACGGCGGCACCGAGCGCCGTGGCGAAGCGTCCAAGAGAGCTCGTGATGATCGCGTCAGGATGCGCCGCCGCGGCGAGGGCAGCTGTCGCCTCGGGGAGCATCTCCTGCCGCCGGTGGTGGTCGGCGCCATTGGGCAGGAGCACCACGCCCGTTACTGCGCGCGGCGCGAGCTCGGCACGCATGCGGGCCCACCGTTCGGCAGATTCATCGCGCGCGATCGGAAGGGATGAGCCGAACTCGTAGCCTGCTCGCGGAAGGTGATACAGCAGCGCCTCCGAGCCATCGGGCGCACGCCACCGGACGACATCACCCGCCGGCCATCGACCGCCGCCGTAGCCGCGCCAGAGGATGATCAGGGGAAACCCGAACCCCGCGGCGAGCGTGGGCAGTGCGGCGGGGTGGCCGAACGAATCGGGGCAATAGAGGACGCTTGACGACGATGCGTGCAGCTCGCGCAGGACACGGCGACCGGCGAGCAGGTTGCGCACGAGGGCTTCCGCGCCCGGTATCAGCTCGTCGGCGAGAACGTACCACGGGCCGGCCTCGAGCTGGCCGTCCCTCAGCCGGACGGCGATCTCATCGCGGCGCGAGCGACGTATGGCGAAGTAGTCTTCCAGCACGATCGCCTGGCCATCGAGCAGGAAGCTGCCCTGATGCGTCTCATCCGCCAGCAGCTCATCGATCAGCGCCACGAGACGCTGCCTGAACCGGCTGGCCGGGAGGTACCACTCGCGATCCCAGTGTGTGTGGGATACGAGATGCACTTCGAGTGATGACGATGCGGGATCTGTCACGGTCAGGAGCTCGAGGCGATGGCTGGCGCGTGGTGCAAGATTCCGGCATGTGATGCGGGAAGGCAAGTGGCGTAAACGCAAGCGGGGCGGCCATGTGGCCGCCCCGCATTCCACGCGGTACCCAGGCGCGGTCAGACAGGCTTTCGCCCGGTGATCACGCGGTAGAGAATGACGATGACCGCGATGACGAGCAGGATGTGAATCAGCCCGCCGGCGACATTGAACACGAATGCTCCGCCGAGCCACAGGATGACGAGAATTAAGGCGATGATCCAGAGCATGGGCCGACCCTCAGGTTGGAGTAATGAGACTCCCCGCCGCTAAAGCAACTGTCGTACCCGTTCAGCCCTCGCGCACCGACGAGAACAGATCCTCGTCCGGTCCACCGGGATAGTCCACGCGACCGTTTCTGACGACGCCGAACTTCGTGAGCGAGTGCGGAGTGGCTCGGGAGTCCATGATGTGCAGTACATCACGTCCGCGCGCGATTAACGCGTCGGCGATGAGCGTGCGATGACAGCGCCACGGCACCGCCTCGGAGCACATCACCGCCGTCGGCGAGCGTTCCGAACGGGCCAGGAGCCTCTCGAGCGCTTCCTGGAATTCCAGGCTCGCCATGTGGTCGGCGTAGGCCCTGAAGGACGAATTCCTCCAACCGGTGTTCCTGGAAGCAGCATCCGCCGTGCGACGGCCGCCGAGCGCCGGCACGTGCTCGTACCCGATACCGGCGGCCTGGAGCGTTTCGGCGAGTGCCTGCGACTCGAAATGCGGATAGCGGCGCGAGGCCGGGAAGCGCCGGACATCGACAAGCATGCGCACGCCGTCGCGCGTCAGCAGCGCCATGAACTGCTCGATGCTGCGCGTGGAATGGCCGATCGTGTAGACCGGCCCCGACTCGCTCAACGCCGGTCCCCGCCCTCTCCGGCGCGATGATGCGGATCGGCGTGATGCTCCGCGAGATGGTGTGCCGCCTGCCGGCCGATGAGAATGCGTGCCGCTCGGACGTCGTGGCCGATGTCGATCATCAGAATCGCGAGGTCTCCCGCTCCCCACAACAGTCCCGAGAGAACGAGGAGGCGGCTCGAGACGCCCAGCAGCGTCGGAATCGCAGCGGTTCCCTGCTGGCTGAACCCGAGGACTATCTCCCCGAGCATGGCGATGATCAGCACGATTGCCATGAGCTTGAAGAGCTTCGACAGGTAGCGCAGACCGATGTACGGCTCGATGTCGCTCGACCGGACCTGCATGAGCGCATCCGGGAGTCCGCCGGGACGCGTGGTCCCGTGCGGGGCGCGCCCCGGCTCGGCGGGGCCGAGCGCCGCCGCTCCGCACGCG
>JBGTMW010000304.1:0-5687 GCA_041743365.1 Gemmatimonadaceae bacterium | reverse complement strand
AGGCGGCAGCGCCACCAGCCGCCGCTCCCAAGACGCCGCCGCCCCGTCCACCCGAGCCGGAGCCGGAGCTCGAGACCTTCGCGCCTCCACCAGCGGCGGAGCCGGAGCCGGAGGTCTACGCGCCCCATGCGGAAGATCCGGGCAACGTCCCCCCCATTGCCGGGTTCGAAACGGGATTCGCGGTTGATTCAGGTCTCGGCCTGTCCGATCCGGGGCAGGACCTGATGATGGGTCTCGAGTCGACCTCGGTGGGAGGAGACCTTGGCGCGTCGCCGCTCGATGTGTTCGGTGGGCTGGATCCGGGCAATGTGTTCACGACGTTCGATGTCGCCGACCATGCCGCGCCCGAAGACACGATCGCCAGGCCGGAGCATGACCTCGCTCTCCCGGGCGAGCTGCCTCTGCTCGAGCTCCCCGATTTCGGGTCGCTCGACTCCGGGCCGGAGATTCCGCTCATCATGCCCGATGAGCCCATACCTCCGCGGCGTCCCAGCAAGGAGATTCTGGAGGAGCTCGAGGCGCCGTTCCAACGCGGGGGTGTGGAGCCCCCGTTGATCGAGCTGACCGGGTTCGACTTCAACATCCAGAAGGATGATTCCGCCCTCCCGTCAGCCGATGAGGAGCGGCCAACTCCTCCCGGGGAGACGACCGTCTGGGGTGGCGCCGGGGCACCGCGCCGGGTTTCGGGCGCTTCGCCGCTGGCCGACAGCGTCGAGGCCCTCCTTGCGCGGGTTGCACAGAACGAGGGTGACGCGTCGCTGCGCCGGCGGTTGGGAGAGGCCCTGCTCGAGCGCGGCGATCGCGAGAAGGGGCTTCAGGAGCTCGAGCTGGCGATGATCGGTTTCGAGCGAGGCTCCGATTACGACAGCGCGAGATCCGTCGCCGACGAGATCATCAGGCTCGATCCGAACTCGGTGCGGCACCACCAGAAGCGCGTGCAGTACGCCTTCCAGGCAAACAACACCCAGCGGCTGGTTGAGGCCTACCTCGAGCTGGCCGACGCACTCTTCCGCGGCGGCCAGGCCGAGAAAGCCCAGACGGTCTACCAGCGGGTGCTCGAGCTGGCTCCGAGCGACATCCGCGCCCAGGCGGCGCTCAGTGCCTTCGTCGACGCGCCCCCCGGTCCAGTGCCCCCCCCGGCTCCCAGGGGCGGCAACTCCGGCGCTGTCCGCCGGTATTCCGCCAACGTAAAGCGCCAGTCGGTTCCGCAGCCGGCACCCGCGAAAGCCGCGCGGCCGCCCCGGGTGCCGCCGAAGGACGACGACGATTTCGTCAACCTCGGCGACCTCCTGCGCGACGACGACGCGCCGAAATCCACCCGAATGGTGGTCGAGGAGCAGGCACCCTCCGGCGATGAGCAGGCCGACTTCGCCGACATGCTGAAGAAGTTCAAGCGCGGGATCGCCGAGAACGTCGACGAGGAGGACCACCAGAGCCACTACGACCTCGGCGTCGCCTTCAAGGAGATGGGACTTCTCGATGAGGCGATAGCCGAGTTCCAGAAGGCACTTCGTGGATCGGAGCAGCGGGTGCGGACGTACGAGGCGCTGGGGCAGTGCTTCATGGAGCGCTCACAGTTCGACGTCGCCGCAACGATTCTGCAACGCGCGGCCGCCGACAGCAGGGTAGGCGATGAGCAGCTGGTGGGAGTGTTGTATCTTCTTGGCTATGCATCCGAAGCTCTCGACCGCTACGAGGACGCCCTGACGTACTACCAGCGGGTATTCGCCGTCGACATCCGTTTCAGGGATGTTGCGGAGCGCATTCGCGCACTCGAGCGGGTCGCGCAGTGAGCGGCCTCGCCGACGTCGCGGCGTCGGTTCCTCCCGCGCTTCGCGAGATCCAGGCGCCGGTCCGCGCCGAGCTGGATCGTGCCTCCGAGGAGCTGGCGCGCATCGTCGCGGCCGACTTCCCCCTCATCGATGACGTCAACCAGCACCTGATGGGTATGCGCGGGAAGATGTTCCGCCCGACGCTCGTGCTGCTGTCGAGCAGCGTCGAGGACCGCCCGTCGCCTCGCGCGGTCACGCTGGCCGCGGTGGTGGAACTGATTCACCTGGCAACACTGGTGCACGACGATGCGGTGGATCATTCGGCTTTGCGAAGAGGCATGCCGACGATCAATGCGCTGTTCAGTCATCAGATCAGCGTGATCATGGGCGATTACCTGTACTCCCGTGCGCTCGCGGAGCTGGTGAGCAGGAGCGATTTCGAGGCACTCCGCGTAATGACGCGGGCCACGATAGCCATGACCGTGGGCGAGATGCGACAGCTGGCGGCGGTCGACGCCCTGGCGTTCTCGGAGGAGGACTACAACGAGCTCATCAAGTCCAAGACGGCGTCCCTCATCTCGGCCGCGTGCGAGGTAGGCGCGATCTCGGGGGCGGAGAGGCACCGCGAGGCGCTGGCGTCGTACGGAGAGCGCCTCGGGATGGCTTTTCAGGTCGCGGACGATCTTCTCGATTACACTGAAGGTCAGGAAGTGACGGGAAAGCCCGCCGGGCTGGACCTCCGCGAGCACAAGGTGACTCTCCCGCTGATCGCGGCGCTTCGGGAGATGCCCACTTCGGCGCGGAGACTGGTGGATGCTCTTTTCGCGTCTTCCGAGCCGCAGGACTCTGCGATCGCCGACGTGGTTTCGGTGGTCACGGAGTATGGGGGTCTCGACTATGCAAGAAGGCGCGGCGAGGAGTTCGCGCAGCAGGCTGAGGAAGCGCTGACCACCCTCCCGGAAACTCCGGCGCGGGCGGCGCTCCACGACGCGATCGGATATGTCATGGACAGGCGAGCGTAATGGCGACCGGATCATCGAAGCACCGGCCGGTGTTCCATATCATCGTACTGGTGATAGGATTCATCGTGGGTGGGTTTTTGCAGGTTTTCGCGCGGAACGTGCTGCCGGCGGGCGCGGTGAAATCGTTCTTCACCGAAGGGTACGTCGTTCCATCGATCGGTCCGCTTCCGATCGACCTGATCATCGTGAAATTCGCGCTCGGCCCCGTGGCCCTCGACGTGTCGCTGCTCAGCCTCGTCGGCGTGCTCGTAGCCTACCTGATCGCGCGCTCCCTGTTCTAGGAGACTGACATGTTCAGCCATATTGGAATGCCGGAAATTCTCATCATTCTCGTCGTCGTCCTGCTGCTCTTCGGCGCCAAGCGGCTTCCGGAGATAGGGTCATCGATGGGGAAGGGAATCCGGGAGTTCAAGAAGAGCATCAACGACCTGAACCGCTCGGTCACGGAGATCGATCGTGAGGAGCGCGCGGATCTCCCCCGCGAGCGGCCCGCCGCTGCACCGCAGCGCGACGAAGATGCGCAGCCCGAGCCGAAGCGGCTCCTGAGCTGATCGAACGCCGCTCGCCTGTCAGCCTGCGAGCGGGGTACGGCCGTCAGGAAGTTCGCAACGCCTCGATCACCCGGCTGATGTCGAACCGTTCGCGATAGAGCCGGGCGGCGGCGGCGCCGAGCCGGTCTCTCGCCGCGGGGTCGGTGAGGAGCTGCTCGGTGGCGCGAGTTAGCGCGGCGATGTCATCGGCCTGCGCGAAGATGGCGGCGCCGCTCTTCTCCCAGAACGGCTCGGAAAGAAAGCCGAGCGTCGTGACCATCGCCCGCCCGTGCGCGAGCCCTGCCATGAACGAGCCCCGGCGCGCGCTCACCCCGTCGGCGTATGGCTGCAGCATCAGGTCGCAGGCATCAATGTGCGGGGCAATGGAAGCTGCGGGGAGCAGTCCCGTGCTGTGAACCCGGCCGGCAAGATCGGGACGTTCGCGCAGGAGCTCGGCCGCAACATCGTCACCCTGCGGGCCTATGAACAGCACGTCGAAGTCGGCGCCTTTCCGGCCCACGCCCGTCAGGATCTGGAGGAGCAGGCCCCGAACTTCACGACCGAACGTCCCGAAATGTCCAAGGAGCGGCCCGCTCGAGGTCGCATAGCGCCGCCGAACCGCCCGGACCGCCTCGCTGTCGAAGTTCACGGGCACGTTGCTCGGAACGGGCAGCAGCGCGAACCGGACATCACGTCCCAGTGCGTAGGGGCGCCACCGCTTCTCCCACGCGGGAATTGCGTACCATATCCGGGTCGCCGCGCGCAGGAGGATCACCGTCATGATCCTGTGCATCAGCGCCGCAGCGCTCTGCAGCACCGACCGCCCGAACGGCAGATATACCTCGTGCACCATGACGTCTACGGTGTCGCCCCTTCGGGCGCGGCCCAGCAACCAGAGGCAGACCCCGACGTTCACCGAGCGGTAGCCGTAACCGTGCGGAACCCATTGAACGAACAGGCGGCGCGGCACGGCGAATCGATCGAGCGACTCACCGAGCCGCGCCAATCCCGCGCGGGAAAAGATGCCGGGGATGTCGTGCACCTTCACTCCCGCGGTCGCAGGGCGCGCGTCGGGAGTCGGGGGGAGCCACACATGAACATCATCACCCGCGCCGGCCAGGCCCTCCGCGACCAGCCGCGTGTAATCACCAACGCCGCCGAGCTGCGGAGGGTACTCGGGTGTGATGATGTGCCACTCGGCCATGGTCGAGCGGGAAAGCCGGAGGTTGGCGTGCGCTGGCGGAGGCTACGCCGCCTGGCGCCGGGCCGCTGCGTCCAGTTCCCGGCGATAGTCCTCGATGTCGGCAGAGTCGCGAAGGTCCTCGAGATACGCTCGCACCCGCTCCTCCCGTCGTGAGCGCGTCAGCAGGTTCCGCTGGGCCTCCTTCTGCGCCTCCCACTTTTCCCGGTCGGCATTCACCCGGCGATCGATGCGCATCACGAAGACCGCATCCTCGGTCGCCACGGGCGCGCCAACCGCTCCGGAAGCCAGCGCGAACGCGGTGCCAATGGCCTGGTTGCCCTGACCAATGCCCGGGACAAAGCTCATTCGGTTGAACATCCCGGTTCTCGTCACCTCGAGCTGACGCTCCGCGGCGGCGGCCTCGAGGGATGTCGCACTCGCTCTTGCCGCCAGCTCGCGGGCTGAAGGTATGAGCGACTGAACCTTTTTCTCGCGCAGCACCCGCACCCTGATCTCGTCCCGTACATCCTCGAGTTTCTGCGGCCCCCCTCTCGTCAATGAATCCAGCCGGGCGATGTAGTACCCCTGCGGAGAATCGAACAGCTCGCTGGATTCCCCGACCGTCACGCCCTTGAACGCCCAGGCCGACACGCTGGGGACATAGCTGTTCGCGATCGTCAGGGGCTGGCCCTCCAGTACGACCGCCCGCATCGGCGTGAGGCCGAGCCGGGCGGCGGCGGTGTCGAACTGGGCAGTGTTGGTGGCGGATCCGGTGAGCGTGCTCAGCTCATCGGCGCGCCGGTCGGTCGCGGCGGCGTTGGAGTCGCTCTGCTCCACGCGGACGAGGATGTGCCTCAGCGCCAGGGTGTCCCCCATCCGCTCGTCCACCTTTATCACGTGGTAGCCGAACTGGGTCAGGAGGGGCTCGGAGAGCTCGCCGGGCCGCAGCGCGTACGCCGCTCGCTCGAAATCCGCAATGAACCGGTCTCTTCCGCCTCGACCGAGGAAACCGCCGTCGGCGCCGGACACCGTATCGGCAGACTCTCGCATGGCAACGTCCTCGAACTTCGCTCCCCCGGCAATCTCGGCTCGCAGGCTGACTGCCCGCTCGCGCGCAGCGGCCGAATCGGCCGCGGTGACGTTCCGTGGAATGGCCAGGATCGATACGATCGCACGGCCC
>JBGTMW010000303.1:0-5093 GCA_041743365.1 Gemmatimonadaceae bacterium | reverse complement strand
CGAAGTGGGTGGCGGACACGGGCGGCCAGGGCTGGGGCAACCAGGAGCGACAGTACTACACGACTCGCGCCGAGAACATCTCGCTCGACGGCGGCGGCCGCCTCGTCATCACGGCGCTCGCCGAGCCACCGGATTCCCCCTACCGTTGCTGGTACGGGGTCTGTCGATACTCCTCGGCGCGCATCAAGACCAAGGGCCTGTTCGAGCCGACGTATGGCCGCTTCGAGGCGCGCATCCGAGTCCCGCGCGGGCAGGGCATATGGCCGGCGTTCTGGATGCTCGGCGCCGACATCGACCGCGTTGGCTGGCCGCAATGTGGCGAGATCGACGTGATGGAGAACATCGGCCGCGAGCCGGCCGTGGTGCACGGCACGCTGCACGGGCCCGGCTACTCGGGCGGCAACAGCATCGGCGGAAGCTTTACGCTGGCTACCGCATCGCTCGCGGACGACTACCACATCTTCGCGGTGGAGTGGACGCCGGGCGAGGTCCGCTGGCTCATCGACCAGAGGGAATACCGCCGGACCACGCCGGCCGATCTGCCGCCCGGAGCGACGTGGGTCTTCGACCATGCCTTCTTCCTGCTGCTGAACGTCGCGGTCGGCGGCAACTGGCCCGGGGACCCGGATGCGTCCACGACGCTACCGCAGCAGATGCTCGTCGACTACGTGCGGGTGTACCGGCGGTGAACCGGAGAACAGCGGAGCACGACCACGAGTCCCGACAGAACGGCGTTTCGCGGTGTCGCAGTCACCACGCCACCTGCGGCGACGGGTAGTAGTTGACGCCGAGCAGTCGCCAGCGCGGCGCGTGCGCGGCAATGCGCGTGCGAAAGCTCTCCCAGTCCCGCGCCGATGCCGGCGTCCACCCCACCTCGGCGAGCGCGGGCAGACGCGGCATGATCAGGTACTGCGCGGCGGAGATATTGCTCACGGTCTCCGACCAGAGCGGCGCCTCGATGCCGAGGACGTCGCTCTCCGTGACGCCCTTGAAGTACGTCACCGGGTCCCAGTCGTACGCCGTCCGTAACTCGACGAAGCCGGCCCAGTTCAGACCGAGCTCGGTGGCCGGCGTGTACTTCATGTCCAGGTACGCTTTCGTGGCCGGCGACATCACGAGCTTCGCTCCCTGGCGGGCCGCGAGGAGCAGTGTGTCCGCGTGCCACATCTGCGCAACCGTTCCGGGACCCATCCGCGCCCGTCCGATCTCCTCCCACCCGATCATCCGCTTGCCGTGCCGCGCGACGATGTCCTGCACGCGCTCGATGAACGCCGCGTACTGCTCCCGCGTAAGCACCTCGACTTCGTCGCCGCCCATGTGGATGAACGGGCCGGGGGTCATCGCCGCGAGCTCGCGCACCACGTCATCGATGAACTCGTACGTGACCTCCTTGTCGTGGCAGAGCGCACTCCAGCCGACCTGGATCCCCGTGTAGAGCCCCGCAGCGGGCGAGTTGGGCGACGGAACCGGAACCGGGCGGCTGCACCCCAGCTCCGGGTACGATGCGATGGCGGCGTTGGTGTGCGCCGGCACATCGATCTCGGGCACGACGGTAATGAAGCGGTCCGCCGCGTAGCGCACGATCTCGGCGTAGTCGGCCTTGGTGTAATAGCCGCCGGAGCCGCCTCCCACCTGCGTGCTCCCGCCGAACGTGGCGAGCCGGGGCCACGAGTCGATCTCGATGCGCCAGCCCTGGTCGTCGGACAGATGGAGATGGAGCGTGTTGAGCTTGTAGAGCGCCAGCAGGTCGATGAACTGCCGAGTCTCCTTGACCGTGAAGAAGTGGCGCGCCACGTCGAGCATGGCGCCGCGATACGCGAAGCGCGGGCGGTCGACGATCCGGCCGGCGGGGACGGTCCACGCGTCCGGCACCCCCACCGCGCTGTGCTCGGCCTCGATCGCCGCAGGGAGCAGTTGCCTTAGCGTCTGCACGCCACGGAACAGCCCGGCGGGCTCGGCGGCCACCAGCCGCACGGAGTCAGTGGCGATTGTCAGCTCGTACCCCTCCGCCCCGAGGTTCGGTTGGCCTCCGAGTCGTAGCGCGACAGCGCCGAGTGGCACTCTGCCCTCCGCGGCCAACACGGGAAACGGAAAGCCAGTGGCTGTGCGGAGTAGAGTTGCCAGCGACTCGCCCACGCGTGCTGCCTCCCCGCCTTCCGCGGGGACGACGATAGCCGTCGTAGTCGTGAGGGCGAACGGCGGTCCATTGTCGGAAGCCACCGACACGGGCGCCGGCACCAGGCGATGAGCGTCCAGCGTCGCGAGTGGCGGCGGTGTCTGGAGCGGCACTCGGCCCGGAGATGGAGCCGGCTGCGGGGTGCGGGGGGGACGGCACGCGAAGACCGCCCACGCGAGCATCAGGGCGGCGCCAATGTGCGCGGTCGAAACACGGTTCTCGAGCATGCGGGACGCCCTCGGTTGGCGGTCGTGAGTGGTGCCTTCCAGCGCGGCGAGGCGGCGGACCCGATCGCCAGCGTCACCGCCGCGTCCCACTCCCCTTCACGACGCGCGTGTTGTACTCCCGGAGGTAGCGCTGGTGCTGCGGGTCGGTCGGATACGCGTCCCCCGGCCCATAGGGGTACGCCTGCACACCATGGAAGGGAAGGGGGGTTACGGTCGTGCCGAACGCGGTGTTGAGATCGGAGTCCTTGATCCAGCCGTCGGTGTACAGCAGGAAATCGCGCTTCCATCCCGGCGGTAGCGAGCCCGCGGAGCTCGCGTCGAACTCGATGGTCATCTCGTCCCCCGGGCCCATGATCACGTACATGTCGTCGGCTTCGCGGAGCAGCGGCAGCACGTCGCCGAAGCGTGTGAAGGCGCCCTCGATCGGTCGCCAGGGCGACTCGGTCGCCACGTCCTCGTACTCGAACCAGTACGGGCCGTAACGACCACCCTTGCGATACATGCGGGAGAAGCCGCGGAAGTGGAGATCGGCCGATACGGGGGCCAGGGTCGTGATCTTCACAGGACTGGTCACGAGCGGGTGAGAGACGAACGCCTGGTCCCAGTAGATCTGCATGTTCGTGCGAATGCGCACGCGATGATCCGCCGTCGGAAATTTCCCGGCCAGATCGATCACCATCGTCTTGTCCTTGCCCGAGGGGAACCCGATGTTCGCGATCGCGGTCCGCCATACGCCCTTCGCATCGCGCACCTCTAGGGAAGGAGCGGCGAGCGTGATCGAAGACTGTTGCGAGAGGGCGACGTTGATGCTGGCGTCGGTGGGATAGATCCAGCCGCGCAGGAAGAGGAAGGTGCCGGGACGCCCCGCAGCGTCGCCGAGGTCAAGGATGAGATTGTGCTGCTCGACGACTCCCTGATACTGCGAGGGGATGAGGTTCGAGACATAGACGTCGTCGCTCTCGCGCAGCGCCGGCAGGACATCGTTGCCACGTTCATCGATTGCGGAGAGCGGCAGGTAGCGTTGCGCAACCTGGAAGACCCGCAATGCGACCGGTCCAGGCGGGACGAAGCGCTCGTCGACGAACACGTCCACCGAATCGGGATGGTCGACGGCGACCAGCTTGACCTCGTCGGCGTACGCCGTCTCCCAGAGCTCCTCGGTGAGCTGGAGGACATAGCGTCCGTTGCGCGGCTTGAGCAGCTCCCCCGGAATGCGGAGGTATTCCTGCGACGCGCCCGCGGGAGCGAAGGCGCTCGTGCTCCCCATGAGACCGAGCGGCATGCCCAGCGCGCTCCGCCACATCACATCGGTCACGAATCGGAAGCGCGTACCGTCCCACGTGTACGCAAAAGCGCATGACCCCTTGAGCATCTCGCTCTCGACGACGTCCTGGTCGGATCCGGGGACGTATACGGTCTGCGGCACACCGTTCGGCCACTCGACGCGAAGCACGTCGGCCTTGAGGTGCGGCCCCAGGCCAAAATGCGTTGACCGACCGGTGACGACGCGCGTCTGGTAGATTTCGCCCGCTCGAAGCTCGAGCCTCGCGCCGATGCCGAACGCGTTGTTCTTGCCGCTTCCGATGCGGAGGCCCTTGAGCGCCACCTTCACTGCAAGGTTGCTGTTCCCGAAATCGTTGCGCAGGAGTCGGGGCGCGCCGGCGGCGTCAATCAGCAGGATATCCTCGTCGCCATCATCATCGACGTCCGAGGCAATGATCGCGGAGGCCCCTCCCGCCCGCACCGCACCCGGAATCAGTGTCGACCGATCGACAAACCTGCCCGTGCCGTCATTCCGGAACAGAAACACGCCAGGGGAACTCCCGCCACCCGCGAGGGGCGTGCCCGCAACCACGAGGTCGAGCCAGCCATCGTTGTCGTAGTCCACGAACATCGCTGCCAACCCCGCCGTCGAACGGAGCGCCTGCACGACGGAAGTCGCACGGCGGTCGCGAGCGAAGGTGCCGCTTCCCATGTTGCGCCAGAGCGTCGGCTCGCCGCCGTTGGTGCTCGCCACGAAGAGATCGAGCCGCCCGTCGTTGTCATAGTCTCCCACGGCCGTGGCCCCCGACCCGCCGCTGCTCGCGACTCCACTCGCCGCCGTCACATCGCTGAACCGCTGTGCACCGCCGTTGCGCAGGAGGGCATCGCTGCGATCGTCGTTCGTCACGAAAACGTCGATGCGCCCATCGCCATCGAAGTCGGCGAAGACGGCGTCGCGCGCGTTGCCACCGCCGGCGAGGCCGAAGCTCGACGTCGCCTCACTGAACGTTCCATCGAGATTGTTGCGGTATACGGTACGCTGCCCCCCTCCGACGAGAAGGAGGTCGAGATCGCCGTCGTGATCGAGGTCGACGAAAAGCGCCTTGCGCGCTCTCCCGACGTCGCCAACCCCCTCGTTCGCCGTCACCTCCACGAACGTCCCGTTGCCGCGGTTGCGGAACAGGTGTCCGCGTTGCTCCCCGCCGATGACGAAGAGGTCCAGCCAGCCATCGTTGTCGTAGTCCGCGAAGGTGGCGTACGCGGCGCCCTGCGGAAGCACGATGCTCGAGCGCTCGGTTAGGTCCAGGACGAATCCGCCCTGGACATGATAGAGATGCGCGACGGATTCCCGCGTCGCCGGCGACCACATCGAGACGAACAGGTCATCCGTGCCGTCGCCGTCGACATCGCCAGCGGCAAGGGCGGTC
>JBGTMW010000302.1:0-1780 GCA_041743365.1 Gemmatimonadaceae bacterium | reverse complement strand
CGCCCTGGAGCCGGCCCGCGTCGCTCCCGGTGAGGCGTCGGCCTGCAGCAGCGGAGTCGACTTCGCCGACGTAGCGGGCCAGGAGAACGCGAAGCGCGCGCTCGAGATTGCGGCCGCCGGCGGCCACAACGTCCTCCTTGTCGGCCCACCGGGAGCGGGGAAGACCATGCTCGCGCGCCGACTTCCGACGATCCTCCCGCCGCTGGAAGAGAGCGAGGCGCTCGAGGTCATCGCGATTCACTCCGTCGCGGGCATGCTCCGGAGCGGCGCGACATGGCCCGAGCGACCCGTGCGAATGCCGCACCACTCCGTGTCAGCGGCGGGTCTCATTGGGGGCGGCTCATCACCTCGGCCGGGCGAGGTGAGCCTCGCGCACCACGGAGTGCTCTTTCTGGATGAGATGCTGGAGTTTCCGCGTCACGTCCTCGATGCCCTGCGCCAGCCGCTGGAGGATGGACGCGTCTCGATCGCGCGCGCCGCGAACAGTGTCACCTTTCCGGCGCGCTTCTCCCTGGTCGGTGCGATGAATCCCTGCCCGTGCGGGCGTGCGGGCGACCCGACGGGCCGATGCATTTGCAGCGCAGCCGACATCCTGCGGTATCGCTCGCGTCTCTCCGGGCCGCTCGCGGACAGGATCGACATGCACGTACCCGTCGGCGCCGTGCCGCTCGACCATCTCCGCGAGACGCGCCGCGGAGAGGCATCATCTGCGGTGCGCGAGCGAGTGGTGACCGCGCGTCGCATCCAGCTCGCGAGGTACGGTCCGATGCGCGGTATAGCATGCAACGCCCACGTGGGAGGACGATGGCTCGATGCACACTCCCGGATCGATGGCAGCGCACGGGCGATGCTTCTTCGCGCGGCCGAGCGACTGTCGCTTTCCGCGCGAGGCTATCATCGCGTGATCAAGGTCGCTCGAACCATCTCGGATCTGGATGGCGCGGGCCCGATCACGGTCGAGAGCGTCGCGGAGGCGCTGCGGTATCGGCCGGCCGAGCCGTCACCGAGCGGGGTCGTCGAGCCGTCGGTCGAAACGTCAGGGTTTGGCGAGTGTCCCGACGCCCCGGTGACGTGTGAGGCTCAATGACGGCGTGACCCACTTTCCGCCGCCACTGCGATCGGCTAAGGTCACTTGAGAGCCATGACCATCCCCACCTCTATTCCGGCCCGGCAATTCCCCGCGAAAGGGGGCGCAGATGACGCGCCCGACACCGCGATCGACCCCGTCACCGAGTCTCGAGAGCTCGCCCTGGTCGCCTGGCTCCGCGAGCGAGGCTCCGCCCTCCTCGGCTTCAGCGGCGGGGTCGATTCCGCGTATCTCGCCTGCATCGCGCTCGACGTCCTCGGTCCCGATCGTTTTCTGGCTGTGATCGGCCGCAGCGCTTCGTACCCTGAGGAGCAGTGGCGCGAGGCCCGCGCCGTCGCGGACCGCTTCGGCATTCCCGTGCTGGAGATCGACACCGACGAGCTCTCGGATCCGAGCTACGCCGCGAATCCCGCCAACCGATGCTACTTCTGCAAGTCGGAGCTGTGGGGACGCCTCGTTCCCGTCGCGCGGGAGGGAGGGTTCGCGGCGGTGCTCGACGGGACGAATGCCGACGACCGCGGCGACTATCGCCCCGGCGCCGCGGCGGCGGCCGAGCTCCATGTGGAGTCTCCACTCGCGGCCGTGGGGCTCACGAAATCGGAGATCCGCGCGCTTTCGCGCCGCCGTGGTCTTTCGGGGTGGGATCGTCCGGCGTCGCCCTGTCTGTCATCGCGCATCCCGTACGGCACCGCC
>JBGTMW010000301.1:0-3791 GCA_041743365.1 Gemmatimonadaceae bacterium | reverse complement strand
TTGCATCCGGTCGCGCCGCGCTTCAGGCCAATCCCTGTGACGCCGGCCGCCGAGCTCGATCTCGCGCTGCTCGTCCCCGCCGGCCGCAGCGCAGCCGATGTAGAGGCCGTGATCCGTCGCGGCGCCGGGGAGCTGCTCGAGCGGCTGGAACTCTTCGATGAGTTCCGCGGCCCCGGGATCGGCGAAGGCCATCGAAGCATCGCCTGGCGGTTGACGTTCAGGCATCCGGACCGCACTCTACGTGACAAGGAAGTAGAGGGCAGACGTGACAAGTTGTTGCGAATACTGGAGAACGAGCTAAGTGTCCGACAGCGAACATCAACTTGAGGCAGTGAGCGCGTTCGAGGAGCTCGATCAGCTCGTCCGCCATCTCGGGGAGGAGCTCGCGAGCTTCCGGAAGCGGGCTCTTGTGGCCGAGGCACGCGTCAGGGAGCTCGAGGGCTCCGGCGTTGAAGTTCCGGCTTCGAGCGCCGAGCTTCGCAAGCTAGAGCGCGAGAACACCGACCTCCGGGCGCGCCTCGAGAAGGCCACGTCCCGCACCCGCGAGATGCTCGAGCGAGTGCGGTTCCTTCGCCAGCAGCACGTACGCGGAGTCGAGCGATGAGCACGAAGAAGAACGTGGTGAAGGTTTCGATCGTGGGCGAGGAGTACACGCTTCGCAGCGAGGCGACCCCGGAGCACGCGCAGGCCGTGGCGGCTCATGTGGACCAGGCGATCCGGGCGATCCTGGGCGGAGGAAACCTCGTGGAGTCGCACAAGGCAGCCATTCTCGCCGCACTCCAGATCACGGACGAGCTCTTCAAGGCGCGGGAGCAGTCGGCCGAGCTCGCCGCCAACACGCGGCGGCTGACAGCGGAAGTAAGAAGGTGGCTGCCGCCGGCGAAGAGAGGAGGCGCGGGCTAGAGGTGGTTTGCTTGCGTTCAGGGCGTCAACGGCGTACGGGGCGGCCTTGAACGCCGTTGACGCCCCGAACGCCGTGGCCCCCCGGTTTGCCTTTTGTACTGCGCCTCCATAGGTTGACTCCGACTCGCGATCTGCCCGTAGGTTCATGCATTCGCTGAGGTTAGCACCCCACTCAGTGCCCTTCGTCGGCGCTGCCCGGGTGTGGGCCCAGCGGATTCCGCGGCCGGTCGTGTTCTTCCATCTGCGTGGCGAAGGCGCCCGCTGGAGCATAGATCAACATGACTGCTACCGCGATCATGGCCGCGTCGGGCGTATTAGTGATACTCGCCTCCGCGGTTTTCTTCTTTGTGGGCAAGCGCCTCGGGCAAAGCTCCGAGAAGGCCCTTCAGGCCAGGTCCAGGGCGACGAGCGAGGAGACGGCCAAGCGCATTCTGGGTGAGGCCGAGCGTGAAGCTGATACGCTGCGCAAGAGCGCGGTCGTGTCTGGCAAGGAGGAGTTGATAAAGCTCCGGGAGGCATGGGAGCTCGAGGCGCGGCGCCGCCGTGAGGAGGTCGAGCGCGAGGAGAAGCGCATCCAGGAGCGCGAGATCGTCCTCGACCGGAAGTTCGACGTACTCGAGCAGCGCGACAAGGAAATCGGGAAGCGCGCCAGCGAGCTCGGTCGCAAGGAGAAGACGGTGGCCGCGCGCGAGGAGGAGCTCGAGAAGATCGTCGGCGACGAGCGCCGGAAGCTCGAGCAGCTGGCCGGAATGTCGAGTCAGGAGGCCAAGGTCGAGCTCATCCAGAGGCTGGAGGAGGAGGCTCACGCCGATGCCGCGAACCGCATCCGCGAGATCCGCGAGAGCGCCAAGAAGAATGCAGACCGTGAAGCGCGGCGAATCGTAGCGCTCGCCGTACAGCGCATCGCTGCGGAGCATACGGCCGAGATCACGGTGTCGGCCGTGTCCCTCCCGAACGATGAGATGAAGGGCCGGATCATTGGCCGGGAGGGGAGGAACATCCGCGCCTTCGAGCTCGCCACCGGGGTCGATGTGATCATCGACGACACTCCGGACACCGTCGTCGTGTCCTGCTTCGACCCGGTCCGTCGCGAGGTCGCCCGTCTCTCACTCGAGAAGCTCGTCGCCGATGGGCGGATCCATCCGGGGCGGATCGAGGAAGTCGTCGCCAAGTCGCGGAAGGAGGTGGACCTCGCCATCCAGGAGACGGGAGAGCAGGCCGCCTACGAGACCGGAATCCACGGGCTTCACGTCGAGATCATCAAGCTCATCGGGCGCATGAAATGGCGCACCAGCTACGGTCAGAACATCCTCAATCATTCCAAGGAAGTCGCCTGGCTGGCCGGAATCATGGCCGCCGAGCTCGGGCTCGACGTCGCCATGGCGAAGCGCGGCGCGCTGTTGCACGACAGGGGGACGGTGCTCACGCATGAGCAGGAGGGGACCCACGTGCAGCTCGGTGTCGAGATAGCGACGAAGTACGGTGAAAACCCGCTGGTGGTGAACTGCATCGCAGCCCACCACGACGATGTGCCGCACGAGAGCGAGATCTCTGTGCTGGTCCAGGCGGCCGACGCGATCTCGGGCTCGCGGCCTGGCGCGCGGCGCGAGGCGTTCGAGACGTACGTGAAGCGGCTCGAGGGGCTCGAGCGGATCGCGTCGAGCTATCGCGGCGTGGAGAAAGTGTTCGCGATCCAGGCGGGAAGGGAAATCCGGGTCATTGTCATGCCCGACGATGTGGACGACGCGCGCAGTGCCGCGCTCTCCGAGGAGATCGCACGGCGGGTCGAGACCGAGCTACAGTATCCGGGGCAGATCAAGGTCGTGGTGATCAGGGAGACGCGGGCGGTGGATTTTGCCCGCTGAGCTGATCGACGGCGCGGCAATAGCGCGCAGCGTCCGTGGCGATGTCGCGAGCGACGTCGTTGCGTTGCGCGAGAAGGGAGTCATTCCCGGACTCACGGTCGTCCTGGTGGGCGACGATCCCGCGAGCGCGCTCTATGTCCGGTCCAAGGGGCGCGCCTGCGATGAGGCGGGCATGGCCGGCGAAACCATACGCCTCAGCGCTTCGACCTGTCAGAACGACCTGCTCGCCATCGTCGACAGGCTCAATGCCGATCCTGCCGTCCATGGCATCCTCGTGCAGATGCCACTCCCGAAGCAAATCGACCCCGACACCGTCATTCGCAGGATCCGCGCGGACAAGGATGTGGATGGCTTCCATCCGGTGAACGTCGGCAAGCTCCTGATCGGCGAGAAGGATGGATTTGCGCCGTGCACGCCCGCGGGTGTGCAGGAAATGCTCGTGCGCGCGGGCGTGGACACGCGCGGGATGGAATGTGTGATCATCGGCCGCAGCAACATCGTGGGGAAGCCCATGGCTGCGCTGCTCATGCAGGACCGCGCCGGGGCCAACGCGACGGTGACGGTATGCCATCGTCACACCCGCGATCTCGGCGACCACACCCGCCGCGCCGATCTGATCATAGCGGCGGCCGGCCGTCCGAAGGTCGTGACGCGAGAGATGGTGAAGCCGGGCGCGGTGGTGGTCGATGTCGGGATCAATCGCGTGAGCGACCACAGCAGGAAAAGCGGCTACAGCATTGTCGGGGACGTTGACTTCGCCGGCGTTCGTCAGGTAGCCTCGAAGATCACGCCGGTGCCGGGAGGCGTCGGCCCCATGACGATCGCGATGCTTCTCCGGAACACCGTCAGGGCCGCCACGGCGCAGGCTGCTGTCTCCGCGCAGGTGGGCGCATGAAACGTCGCCCCTTGCCTCCGCCGCGTCGCCCCGCGGAGCCGGAGCGGGAGCTCTTCACATGGCCATTCACCGGCGCCGAGTCCGGGCCGGCGCCAGCGCCGGCCGGTGCGCGAGCAGTCGAGCGTCCC
>JBGTMW010000300.1:0-2544 GCA_041743365.1 Gemmatimonadaceae bacterium | reverse complement strand
CGCTCCCCGGCGGCGTTGGTCACCTCGGTGCTCTGCCAGGTGGCCAGTCCCTTGACGTTTTTTCCGGGCAGCTTCATGGCCGCACTGGCGGGCGTCGTGATGGTCGTGCCTACCTTGGCCAGCAGACGGCGCCCCTCGTTGTCGAGGTTGTCGAGGTGCTGCGCGTGACTGAGCAGGACCAGATCGATCGGGCCGAGCTTGTCCGCCGGGATCGGCGGCGCCATCACCTTTGTGAGCACGTGGCCGGGACCCTCGCTGCGCCAGGTCCCCTGCGGGTCAAAGCCCGGATCGGTGACGATGCGGAACCGCCCGATTTCGATCAGGTAGGTTGGCCCGCCCAGATACGTGACGCGCGGTGCCATCGTCAGTGTGGTGGGCTTGCGGGCCATCGTGTCGAGGGCTGCCAGTTCCGGCGCCTCGCCGCCGGCCTCTGCGGCGCCGAGCCCCGTCTGGGTCAGCATGGCGGCGCTCGTCGCAAGCGCGCCGAGGGCGGTGCGGCGCGTCACGCCATGGTCCGGTCGATGGGTCGGGTCTGCGGTGTCGTCGTCGTGGGTCATCATCGAATGGCTCCTGCCGGAAAGCGGTTGTCGGTCGTGTGCCTGTCACTTGGTATCCTGCAGGTCGGCGACCATCAGCCTTCTGTCTCTAACTTGTTGAAAACACTGGGCTCGGTCTTGTCTGTCGTCTCATGAATATTCGCCGATCGGCGAGATGTCATAGATGCCTGATGATATTTCGTGCAATTATCGCAGCGGTGGATTTTGCCTCGCTCCCGTCGATCATCCTGGCCATCACCGAACAGCGGTCGCTGACGGCCGTCCTCCAACGCGTCATCGAGGCCGTCGCGTCGGCGCCGGACGTGGGGTTGGCCCGCGTGTGGCTCCGCCAGGAGGATCGCGCCTGCCCGTGGTGCGCGGTCCACGCCCCGTCATCCGAGATGGCGCTGCACCTGCGAGCCAGCGCCGGCGCGTCACGGACCGTCGGCGTTGACTGGGCGCGCACGAACGGGAGCTTTCACCGGGTCGCGCTGGGCGGACCGCTCAAGCTGTCCCACATGGCTTCCACTGGCGAGTCGATTCGCGTACCTCGTCTCGAGGAGGATGGGCGCTGGCTGCGGGATCCGGACTGGGCGCGCGCGGAAGGCCTGGTGGGCTTCGCGGGGCATCCCCTAATCTTTCGGGGAGAGGTCCTCGGCGTCCTGGCCGTGTTTCGGCGACGGGAAACCGACGACGCGTGCTGGAGGTGGCTCAAGACCATGGCTGATGTGGCGGCGGTGGCCATTGCCAACGCCCATGCGTTCGAGGCGGTGGAGGCGCTGCGCCACGACCTGGAGCAGGAACGCGACTACCTACGCGACGAGGTCGAGGAGGTCGGGTCGTTTGGGGACATTCTGGGCGAGAGTCCGGCCCTCCAGCGCGTCCTCAGCCAGGTGGCCATGGTGGCGCTCACCGACGCCACGGTGCTCATTCTCGGGGAGAGCGGAACGGGCAAGGAACTCGTGGCTCGGGCCATCCATCAGCGCAGCCCGCGCGCTGCCAAATCCCTCGTGCGCGTCAACTGCGCGTCGATTCCGCGCGACCTCTTCGAAAGCGAGTTCTTCGGACACGTCCGGGGCGCCTTCACCGGGGCCGTGCGCGACCGCGTGGGCCGCTTTCAGCTCGCCCACGGCGGCACGCTCTTTCTCGATGAAGTCGGCGAGATTCCGATGGATCTCCAAGTCAAGCTGCTCCGCGTGCTGCAGGAAGGCGAATTCGAGCGGGTCGGCGACGAGCGTACGATGCGCGTGAACGTCCGCGTGGTCGCCGCGACCAATCGCGATCTCAAACGCGAGGTCGCAGACGGGCGCTTTCGTCTCGATCTGTATTATCGCCTCGGCGTCTTTCCCATGGAGATGCCGCCGCTGCGCGACCGCCGGGAGGATATCCCGCTGCTCGTCACCCACTTCATGCGACTCGCCAGTACGCGCTTTCATGTCCCCCTTCCTCGCATCCACCGTCAGGATCTGGAACGCGCGCAACGGTACGACTGGCCAGGCAACGTGCGCGAGTTGCAGAACGCTGTGGAACGCGCGGTCATCGTCGCAAACGGCGGGGCGGCGACACTCGACGTGGCACAGGGGCGGTCCGCCCCACCTGCCGGCGCGCAGGCCCCAATGACCACGGAGGTCGTGCCGGAGGTGGAGTGGCGCCGGCGCGAACGCGCCAATGTGTTGGCCGCGCTCCGGCAGTCCGGCTTCCGCGTGTCCGGCCGCGGCGGGGCGGCTGCGTTGCTCGGCGTCAATCCGCGCACGCTGGCCTCTCGTCTCAAAGCGCTCGGTCTCGACCGGCGACGCTTCGGTGATGAGCGGTGAGTACGCGCCGGCCGCGTGGTTTTGGCGAGGGCCGCCGACCGTCACACAGTGCAGAGTCCCTTCGTCGGTCCGCAGGGCGCCCGACGAGCGCGGCGTGCGTCCCGACTGACGCTAGGACTTTATCGAGAGTGACCCGGCGCACGGTCGATCCGGGCGCCTTCGAGAGCGCTGGGTCGCCACATCGCGACAAGTCG
>JBGTMW010000299.1:0-2907 GCA_041743365.1 Gemmatimonadaceae bacterium | reverse complement strand
GGCGAGACGCGCGCGGCCCGCGACTCCAAAGCCGCACAGGACCCTGCGCGCAATCCGGCAGTCCGAGAGCGTCGCGTCGTCGGCGTACCGCCGGAGGTGCTGCGCCAGGTCAAGCTGATCGAGCTGCGCACGCGAGGGCTGGTCAACTCGCTATTCACTGGCGAGTACCGGTCGACGTTCAAGGGGCAGGGAATGGAGTTCTCCGAGGTGCGCGAATACCAGCCCGGGGATGAGGTCCGATCCATCGACTGGAACGTGACGGCGCGCATGCGCCGTCCGTTCGTGAAGCGCTACATCGAGGAGCGCGAGCTGACCGTGATGCTCGTGGTGGACCTGTCGGGATCGGAGCGGTTCGGTACCGTCAAGCGATTCAAGAGCGAGCTCGCGACGGAGCTTGGCGCCGTGCTCGCGATGTCGGCCATCCGCAACAACGACCGCGTCGGCATTCTCCTGTTCACGGACCAGGTCGAGCACGTGGTTCCCCCACGCAAGGGGCGACGGCACGTGCTCCGCATCATCCGGGACCTTCTCGTCCACGAGCCCGTGGGATGCGGGACCGACATGGCAGGGGCCCTGGTGTACCTGCGGCAGATGCTGAACCACCACACGATCATCTTCATCATCTCCGACTTCATGGCGCCGGACATCGAGAAGCCGCTCAAGTATCTCGCCGCGCAGCACGACGTGGTCGCCATCTCGATCGACGATCCGAGCGAGCGCAAGCTCCCGGACATCGGCGTCGCGCGACTGACTGACGCCGAATCCGGCGAGACGATCGACATCGACACCAGCGATCCCGAGGTCCGCGCGCATTTCGCGCGCAAGGTGACGGCCGACCGCGAAGGACGCCAGCACCTCCTCCGCCGCCTTGCCGTGGACGAGGTTTCGGTCAGCACCGACGGCGGGTTCATCGAGCCGCTTCTCAAGTTCTTCCGTGCCCGCGAGACGAGGATTCGCCGGTGATCGCGCTTCTCGGTCTCCTTGCCCTTCTCCAGGCGCCGGCGGCCCAGCCTCCCGCCGCGCCGCAGATCGCCGTCAGCCTGCGTCCCGACACCGTCACGGTCGGCGATCCCTTCACGCTCTCGATTCGCATCCGCGCACCACGCGGCTCGGTTATCGAGTTCCCCGTCGGTCCCGACAGCGGTGGGCCCGTCGAGCTGCTCGACCCGCGTGTCATTGCGCCATTCTCGGCGGACACCGCGGCCACCGATGCCGTGGACCAGGTTGCAGTTTACCGGATGGCTGCGTGGGACACCGGCCCTCTCCCGATCAACCTCGGATCGGCGACCGTCCTGATGTCGGGGAGATCGGTTGAACTGACCGTGGGGGAGCGGGAGATCATCGTTCGGTCGGTGCTGCCGGCCGACACGACGCTGCACGTCCCCAGGCCGGCGAGAGGGATCTTCGGGCCCGTCGTCCCCTGGTGGTGGCCGTGGCTTCCGATCCTGGTTGCCGTTGCCCTCGTCGGTGGTCTTCTCTGGTGGTGGTGGCGCCGCCGGCGCCGCGCTGCCACGCCGGCGATCGTGGATCCGTACGAGCTCGCCGAGCGGGAGTTCGCCCGGATCGAGGCACTCGGCCTGCTGGAGGCGGGGGAGCGCGGTCGATTCGTGGCGCTGATGGTGGAGGTTCTGCGCGATTTCCTCGCGGCACGCGTAACCACTGCCCACCCGTCACTCACGAGCACGGAGCTGCTGCAGGTGATGCGATCGGCAGCCGAAGTCCCCGTGGATCGCCTGACGCCCGTGCTCAGCGAGACCGACCTGATCAAGTTCGCCAGGCGGCCGGTGAGCACCGAGCGTGCGCGCGAGATCGCGCGCGAGGCGCGCGCAATCGTGCACGATCTTGGACGGCCGGTTCCCGACGAATCGGCGAGGAAGGAGGCCGCATGATGATCGCCCACCTGAGAACGGCAACCCTCGCGCTGGGGCTCACCCTCACGTCGCCCGCATTTCTCGACGCTGCCGGGCCGAAGGAGGCCGCGGAGCACTATCGGGCGGAGCGCTTCGTGGAAGCCGCGGCCGAATATCGCCGCGTGATCGCGAGCGGGGACAGGAGCGAAGAGACGCTCTACAACCTCGGTACCGCGCTGCTCGGCGCCGACTCGCTGGCCAGTGCGATCGAGGTTCTCGAACGCCTGTCGCGGGCTCGTTCGGACGAGGTGCGCTATCGCGCTCAGTTCAATCTCGGCCTCGCACACCTTCAGATGGGGCTCGCGGCCGAGGGGGATGAAGGCGCGCCCGCGCTCGATGCCGCGCTCGCGGCGTACAAGAACGTGCTCCTCATGCGCTCCGACGATGAAGATGCCAAGTGGAACTACGAGCTCGCCCTTCGCGAAAGGCAGGGCGGTGGAGGAGGAGGCGGAGGGGGCGGGGAGGATGAATCGCCGTCGAGCGCGCCGGACCCGAACGCGCCGCCGGAGAGTCCCGCCGAGCGGCCGGCCGGCGGGCTGGGGCAGCAGCAGGCCGAGCAGATCCTGAATTCGGCCGCGCGGGATGAGCGAGAGGTGCAGGAGAAGCGCCGCGAGCGCTCCCAGCCCCCGAGGACGAGGACAGGGAAGGACTGGTAAGTGCTGCTCCTGCCCCTTCTCGCCCAGCTGACGATCTCGGTTTCGGCCCCCGACACGGTCGCCGTGCTCGAGCCGATCGTCGTCACCGTCGAGATGACGGCGAACGGCTCCCGGTCGCCGCGACTCATTCCCCCGGACTTTCGCGGCTTCTCCGTCGGCCGTACCAGCGCATCGACAAGCGTGGAGAACGACGCGGCCGGCTCGCGCGTGCGCGTCGACATCCGCTACGTGCTCGAGGCGTCGCGTCCGGGTGATTACCTCCTTCAGCCCTTCGAGGCGCGGCTCGGTGGCGACGCGGCCCGCTCGCGCGCGATGCGCATCGTCGTTCGCGGGCCGACCAG
>JBGTMW010000298.1:0-3223 GCA_041743365.1 Gemmatimonadaceae bacterium | reverse complement strand
CATCGGAAGCAGCGCGATGAGCGTGAGCTTCCTGTCGATGAGCAGCATGAAGTACAGCGCGAAGAGCCCGCCCGCGATGGTGTTCACCAGGTACATGATCGCCGGGCCCGCCGCCATCCGGACCGCGCTCAGGTCGTTGGTGAGTCGCGCCATGATGTCGCCGGTCCGCATGCGTGCGAAATAGGATGCGTCGAGCGTGGTGAGATGAACGAAGAGGGAGTTTCTGAGGTCGAACTCGACCCGACGGCTCACGCCGTTCAGCAGCTCGCGCATTCCGTAGCGCATGATGCCGCCGGCCACGGCCAGCCCGACCATTGCTCCGGCGAGCAGCCGGATCCGCCCCATGGGCTCGCCCGCGATGAGGGCGTCGATTGCGCTCCTCAGGACCCACGGAACGACGCTTGAAAAACCTCCAGAGAGGACTACAAGTGCAAGTCCGGCAGCGAGTTGTCCGCGATACGGTCGGAAGTAGGGAATGAGGCGGCGAAGGGCGCTCATGGCACGCTGATTGCCTTTCAACTACTTTTGGACAGTACCATCCGGCGGGGCTCGCCCCAGCTCGCTACACCGCAATGGAGAGAACACAATGACGACGAATTATATCCTGAAGCTCACGACACCGCTGGCGCTCTCGTTCGCGCTGGTGCTGGGGGCATGCAGCAATGACGGAGACGTTGCGGATTCGCTTGCCGCCGACTCGGCACTGAACCGGGACCTCGACCTGGCGAACCGCGACACGACCCCGCCCACGGGAACCGACGCGCCGGCGGGCAGCAAGACGACGGCCACCAAGGCGCCGACCACCTCCGGCAAGACCTCGGGCACGGCGACGACCAAGACTCCCGCCGCGACCAAGACGGCGAGTGGCAACACCGTGACCAAGGGCCCCGGCGAGGGCGCGAGAATGGGCACGGTCAGCTCCGGCACGACGATCAACCTCTCATCGAACTCCAAGGTCTGCACGAACACGCACAAGGCGGGTGACCGCTTCATCGCCACCGTTCGCGAGCCGGTCACCGGCAGCAACGGCGTGACGATCCCGGCCGGCTCCAGGGCCACCGTGCAGGTCGTTTCCCTCAAGCGCAGCAGCAACGTGAACGACAAGGCCGAGATGGTGTTCAGCGTCGTGAACATCGAAGTGAACGGCACGACTTACCCGATCCAGTCCGAGCTCACCTTCGCCGAAGTGAACGCCGAACAGCGTTCCGGCAAGGATGCGCAGAAGGTCGCGATCGGTGCGGCGATCGGCGCAGGTATCGGCCAGATCCTCGGCAAGGACACGAAGTCCACCGTGATCGGCGCCGCGACGGGTGCCGCTGCCGGCACCGCGGTCGCGATGGGCACCGCGAACTACGAGGGCTGCATCCCGCAGGGCGGCCGGCTGACGATCAGCCTTACAGCCCCCGCGACGATCGGCATCGCCAGCTAGCTTTCGGCGAGTTCCACGAAGAAGGGCCCGGGACGCTGTCCCGGGCCCTTCGTCTATGCGAGCATCCGAAACGTCGGCCGTCGGCTGGGAGCCGTCTGAAAACCGATCGACAACATCAGCCTGGAGCTGAAAGCCTGAGCTTGGAGCGTCGAGCCGAGTGCTGACCTCCTCACACCGAGACAGACACTCAGTACCCAGCAGCGAGCCCCGCACTCCGCGGATCGACAACCCCCTCCCACCCGCCCCGCGCTCGCATGATCGCGATGACGATGCCGGGGCTCGGGTACGTCGCAAGCCCATGCCCCATGCGCTCGAGCGAATCACGCAGGGGGACGTCGAATCCCCCTCGCTCGTAGCGCAGTGTGTCGGGTAGCGCCTGGTGGTGGAACCGCGGCGCGCTCATCGCATCCGCCAGCGTCATCCCGTGGTCGAGCACGTTGAGGATGACCTGCGCCGTGCTCGTGATGATCCTGGGCCCGCCGCGCGCGCCCGCGACGAGGAGCACATCGCCGTTCCGGTCGAGCACTATCGTAGGCGACATCGCGCTGAGCATGCGCTTTCCCGGAGCGACGGCGTTCTGCTCGCCCTGCACCAGCCCGAAGATGTTCGGCGAGCCGGGCCGCGCGGTGAAATCGTCCATCTCGTTGTTCAGGAAGAATCCGGCGCCCGGTACGAAGACCCCCGAGCCATAGAGCTCGTTGATCGTCGTCGTCGTCGCCACGGCGTTGCCATTGGCGTCCACCACCGAGTAGTGCGTCGTCTCGGCGCCTTCGCTCGCGCCGCCCCCCAGCGCGCGCGTAGGTGTCGCACGGTCTGACCTGATGCGCGCGGCGAGCCGGCGCGCGTACTCCTTGCTCGTGAGCTCGGCGATCGGAACTGCGACGAAGTCGGGATCGGCGAGCTTCGCGTTGCGATCGATGAAGGCGAGCTGGAAGGCACTGCCCAGTCGGTGCACCCACGCCGTGCTGCCGAATGGCGGAACGCTCTCGAAGGTCTCGAGGATGTTCAGCGTCTCGCTGACCGTGATTCCCCCCGATGATGACGGCGGCATCGTCAGCAGCGTGTGACCCCTGTAGGTCGTGCGCAGCGGCTCGCGCCAGGCGGGCCTGTAGCGCGCCAGATCCTCGCGCGTGATGATTCCGCCACCGCGCTCCATCTCGGTCACTATCGCATCCGCCACGGTGCCCGTGTAGAAGCCGGGTGCCCCCCGGCTCGCGATGAGCCGAAGCGTGGCCGCGAGAACCGGCTGCCGGATCCTGCTCCCGACCTGGAGCGGGGCGCCGTTCGGAAGCCATGGATCCCGCCCCTCGAACCGGCCGATCAGTCCCTGCGCGCCCGCGAGCGACGCGGAGAGCGCGCTGTCCACGATGAAGCCCTGCTCCGCGAGACGGATCGCGGGTGCCATGACATCGGCGAGCGACATCGTGCCGTGCGCGCGCAGCGCCTCGGTCATCCCTGCCACCGCTCCGGGCACTCCCGACGCGAGGTGTCCGACGACGCTTGCACCGGTGAGGTTTCCGCTCGCGTCGACGAACATGTCCCGCGTGGCGGCGAGCGGGGCGACCTCACGGTAGTCGATCGCGGCCGTGGTTCCGTCCGCCTTCCGGATCACCATGTATCCGCCGCCGCCGAGGTTCCCGGCTTCCGGGTACGCGACCGCCAGAGCAAAGCCCACGGCGACGGCAGCGTCCACCGCATTCCCGCCTCGTCGCAGGATCTCGACTCCCGCTTCCGTTGCGGATGGGCTGTTGCTCGCGACCATCGCGGCCGGCGCGTATGCTGCCGTGCGCGAGC
>JBGTMW010000297.1:0-2871 GCA_041743365.1 Gemmatimonadaceae bacterium | reverse complement strand
CGCGCCGCCTCGCGCACGAGCTGCTGGTCGAAGCCTCGCCGGTTGAGGCAGCCGCTCAACGGATCGGTAAGGATCAGTGTGTACAGCTGCGTGCGCATGCGGTTGTAGGCTCGTCCCACCGTCGTGATGCCGTCGGGCTGGTCATCGGCACTGACGTCATACGCGAGGGAGAAGTCGCCCTCCTGGGCGCGCTCGAACAATCCGGCAATGCGGTCGAGGCGCGTTCGAAGATTGCCGTACAGCCCCACGAATACCGCCGAGCCGAGCGTGAACAGATAGAGAGTCCACATCTCCTCCAACCACGCGATCGGGGAGCCGTTCGCCAGCGCCATGGCGATGAGTACGATGTACGCTACGACGATCGCGACGAGCGTTGCGCCGGCGGCGCGCACGCCGAAGTTCAGCTGGGTGAGCTGAAGGGTGAAGAACGAGAGCAGCAGTGCGCGCTCGTATGCCGAGGGTGGAGCGAACAGGAAGACCGTCGAGAAGATGACGACAAGGTCCGCGGCTATCGTGAGGCCGATGATGAACGGGCCCGCATGGCGCATCCAGCGGGCCCACGCCATCACGCCGAGGACGATGATTCCGTAACCCCCGACCAGCAGCAGCAGGGTGCTCACCGAGGCTCCGTTCGCCGCGCGAATGCCGACGGGGTCGCCGCCGAGCACACCGATTGCCCGCAGCAGGAGACCGGAGCCGCCGATGAGCGCGGCGACGCCGAGCCGGTATCGGCTCTGCCACAGGAGGACCTCGGAGTTCGACTCTACGGCGCGCAGCTCGCTTGTATTCACGTTGCGGATTGCTGAAGACACACCTTTCAAGGGGCGATGCCCGTGCCGGGCTTGAGCTCGTACGCAACACGTTGCAGCTGCGTGACTTGACTGTGTCGCTGTGATCTCCCTTACGCTCGCTGCGAATGCAGTCTGCGAGACTCGTAGCGCCATGCCTGCGTGCGCAAAGGCACCATTCCGCGGGCGTCGCGCGCGGGCGGTCGCGCAGCGTACGTCGTCCAGTATCTTGTTGCCATGAGGCGAATCATCATCCTCATGCTCCTGCTCGGGGGCATGCAGCTGATCGTGCCCCTGGGCGCGGGAGGTCAGGGATCGCAGGCCCTGCTGACATTCGGCTTCCTCATTCTCGCCGCGTACACCATCGGCGAGCTCGCGACGGTCATCAAGCTCCCGAAGATCGTCGGCTATCTCGCTGCCGGCGTGGTGTTCGGTCCGTCGGTGCTGAACACGGTCACGGCAGTCACCCGACAGCAACTCGAGCCGGTGAGCTCGCTTGCAATCGCGCTCATCGCCTTCCTGGCGGGAGCGGAGCTGAGGTGGGGCGAGGTGAAGTCCCGCGGCACTATCATCGGGAAGATCCTGCTGTCCGAGTTCACGCTTTCGTTCGTCGCGGTCGGACTGCTGCTCGTACTGCTTCGCGACTGGATCCCCTTCCTTCGCGGGTTGCCGACCAGCCAGGTGGTCGCGTTCAGCATGCTGTTCGCGGCGATGGCGGTAGTGCATTCACCGGCCGTGACGATGGCGCTGCTCACCGAGACGGGGGCGCGCGGCCCGGTCGCGCGGACGACCCTCGGCGTCGTGCTGGTGTCCGATGTCGTCGTGGTGCTGCTCTTCAGCGGGGTGCTCGCGCTCGCGCGCTATCTCGTGCCGCCGACGGGCACCGATGCCGCCGCCGTTTCGCTGGCCAGCGTAGCATGGGAGATCGGGGGCGCAGTGCTGATAGGAAGCCTCCTCGGCGGCGCGGTCGCGCTGTACCTCCGATTCGTGGACCGCGAGCTCTTCCTGTTCGCGATCATCGTCGCGTTCTTCGGGGCGGAGATAGCCCACCTCGCGCACGTCGAGACGCTGCTCACGCTCCTGACCGCGGGATTCGTCATGGAGAACGTGTCGCGTCACGGCGAGGGAGAGGTTCTCCGACAGGCGATGGAACGCTCCGCCGCACCGGTGTTCGTCGTGTTCTTCGCGCTCGCCGGCGCGGAGATGGCGCTCGGGGATGTCGGCGCACTCTGGTTCCTGATCATTCCCATCGTTCTCGTGCGCACGGCCGCGATGTGGGTGGGAACCCTGCTCGGGGCGCGGTGGGCAGGCGCGAGCGAGGAAGGCCGCTACGTGTGGATGGGACTCATTTCCCAGGCCGGTGTGGCGATCGGCTTGGCGACCGTCGTCGTTCAGGTGTACCCGAACCGCGGCGCGCAGATGCAGACACTGTTTCTCGCGGTTCTCGCCATCAATCAGACCATCGGCCCGATCCTGTTCCGCCACGCGCTGGTTCGCAGCGGCGAAGCGTCTGACGCCGCCAGGAGCGCGTCTCCCGCCCCGGAGGCGGCGCCCGTGACGACGCCCACATCCGCGCGCCCGGGAGTGGGGTGAGGTGACACGACAGCCGCGAGCGTGTGAGCTTCAGCTGGCTGCTGGAGCTATCAACAGAGACTGTGTGAAAACTGCGGCCGGGCGTCGTGAGCTTTCAGCACCCGGCCACGAGCCGCGAAGCCGCTCGCGGCTCGGCTTACGGCTGCAAAGGCGAGCCGTTAGCTAGAACCTCGCCTCGAGCGTCAGGTCCGTGCGCCACCCCCTGCTCGGCCTCAGCCCCTTGGCCACGTCGAGTCGAATCAATCCGTCGAGAAACGAAACGCCGACTCCAGCTCCACTCAATGGGCGGCCGGGTGTCCGCCAGTCGGCTCGCTCTCCGGCCCATCCCAGGTCGTAGAACACACCCGGCCTCAGCCCGGCAGCGCCGAAGCCCAGGTCAGCTCGGCCGAGCCAGAACGCATCGCCTCGAGCGGCGGCGATCGGCTGGCCGCGAATGGTGTGCACGCCGCCGAGATACCAGAGGCGCTGCACCGGCACCTCCCCGGTCGAC
>JBGTMW010000296.1:0-7304 GCA_041743365.1 Gemmatimonadaceae bacterium | reverse complement strand
CGTGCCGGGTTCCGGGTCCGCCTCGCCGGACCGGGGCGCGGCACATCGCCCGCCGCCGGCACGGTGCGGAAGCCGGGATCGATCATCGCGCTGTTCAACAGGCCGTGACCGTCATTCCAGTCGCGCGGATCATCCGCGCGCTCGAGCGCGAAGGACTGCTCAGCCAGCAGTACGGGAAGCTGCCGGCGGCAGTGACCGGCCTGACGGACGACAGTCGCGCGGTCGCGAAGGGCGGTATCTTCGTCGCCGTCCGTGGCTCCGCGCGCGATGGGCACGAATTCCTTGGAGCCGCGGAGAGTGCGGGCGCGGCGCTGGTGATCGTCGAGGAGCCCGCGAGAACGGCTCTGCCGTCACTCCTCGTGAGCAACGCGCGGCGTGCGGCCGCCGTGGCCGCGGCCGCCGCGTTCGATGAGCCCGCATCGGAGCTTTCCCTCGTCGCTGTCACGGGCACGAACGGGAAGACCACCACCGTCGGCATCCTTCGCCACCTGCTGGATACGCCGTCGGGAACGGCCGCGTCCATCGGGACATTGGGCGTGCTCCTCGGCAGCGGCGGTGCGACGGTCCCGGGTGGCGGCGGTCTCACCACTCCCGGACCGGTCGAGCTCCAGCGTACGCTGCGCGCCCTGGTGGAGATCGGCGTGACATCCGTCGCGATGGAAGTGTCGTCGCACAGCCTCGACCAGCATCGGGTGGAAGGCGTCGAGTTCGATGTCGGTGTCTTCACGAACCTCTCGCGCGACCATCTCGACTACCATGGCTCCATGGAGCTGTACCTGCGCGCGAAGGCACGGCTGGTGGAATACCTGGCACCCGACGGGGTGGCGGTCGTCAACGCGGATGATGCCGCCTGGTCCGCTCTCCGGGCAGGGCGGGTCACTACGTTCGGCACGTCCGCGTCGGCGGACATGCGTGCCACGGATGTCGTGTACACGCCGCGCGGAAGCGAGTGGACCCTGGTGGCCGGCAGCGAGCATGCGGCCGTCCGGCTTCCACTCATCGGCTCGTTCAACGTCGCGAACGCGCTTGGCGCGGCGGCGGCGGCGTGGGCGCGAGGCCGCTCCGTGTTCGAGATAGCCGAGCGCCTCTCCGTGCTGCCGCAGGTTCCCGGGCGGCTCGAGGCGCTGCATGATCGGCCGACGGTGCTTCGCGACTACGCGCACACCCCCGACGCGCTGGAGCGCGCCCTCGAGGCCGTCCGCCCATTCACGACGGGCAGGCTGATCGTCGTCTTCGGCTGCGGCGGTGATCGTGATCGCGGCAAGCGACCGCTCATGGGCGCGGTGGCCGAGCGGCTCGCCGACCACGTCATCGTCACGAGCGACAATCCACGCACCGAGGATCCCGAGCGGATCATCGATGACATCGTGGCGGGGATGAAGGCGGGACGGCACGAGCGCATCGAGGACCGGCGAGCCGCGATCGCTCGGGCGCTGGCTGTCGCCGATCCCGCCGCGGATGTGGTCCTGCTCGCTGGTAAGGGACACGAAACCTACCAGATCAGGGGGACGACGCTGTTGCCGTTCGATGAAAGGGAGATAGTGGGCGACCTTGCGAAGGCGCACCTGTGAGCGCGTCATCCACCGTGGAGTCGGGCGCGGTCGCCGCCTCGACTGGCGCGTTCTGGACGCTCGACCGGGTGGCGGATGCCCTGGGCGGTGGCCCGCGTGGAAGCACGCTGCTGAACGACATCGCTACCGACACACGCACGATCCACGAGGGTGATGTCTTTCTCGCTCTCGGCGGCGACAACTTCGACGGCCATGACTTCATCGAACAGGCGGTTCGTGCTGGAGCGCGGGCTCTCGTAGTCTCGTCGATCGCCGCCGCCCGATCGGCCGGCGTTCCGGTCTACGAGGTCCCCGACACCCTGGTCGCGCTCGGGATGCTCGCCCGCTATCGCCGTCGTGCGTGGGGGAGGCCGGTGATCGGCATTACCGGCACCAATGGAAAGACGAGCACCAGGGAACTGATGCGGGCCGCGCTCGGCACAGCGCTGTCGGTGCATGCAACCATCGGCAACCTGAACAATCGAATCGGCGTCCCGCTCACCCTGCTCGCGCTGCCCGACCATGCCGACATCGCCGTGATCGAGATGGGGACCAGCGAGCCCGGCGAGATCGCCACGCTTCGCGCCATCGCGGAGCCCGACATGGCGATCGTCAGCTCCGTGGCAGAGGGGCATCTCGAGGGTCTGGTTGACATCCACGGGGTGCTCGTGGAGAAGACCAGCATCTACCATGGCGTGACTATCGCGATCGTGCCTGCCGGCCAGCCGGAGATAGGGAAGGCGGCGGTCACGCGCGCGCGTCGCACGGTATCAGCCGGCCTGGACTCGGGCGACTTCCGCGCGACGAAGTGGGGGATCGACTCCGAGGGTCTCGGGTGGATCGAGATCGACGGAGTCACGGTGCGCCCGCCGCTGCGAGGCGCGCACAACCTGCGAAACACGATGCTTGCCCTCGCCGCGGCGTCCGAGTGCGGAGTCACGATGGAGGATGCGGCACGCGGAATCGCCGCGATGGCGGTACCCGCCATGCGCCTCACGATGCAGACGCTGGGGAAGGCGATGCTCATGAACGATGCATACAACGCGAACCCCGGATCGACCCGCGCTGCCCTCGAGCTGCTCGACCAAACGGGCAGGGATCGCCAGCGCGTCGCCATCCTGGGAACCATGCGGGAGCTCGGACCGCATTCGGGTCGGCTGCACGAGGAGATTGCGCGTTCGGCGGTTGAGTCGTCAATCGACCTGATTGCAGGATGCGGGGAGTTCGAGGGGGCCTTGAAGGCGGTCGGGGCGGGCGACGAGCGAATCGTCACTGCGTCGGACGTGGACGAGCTCTGGGCGAAGCTGTCACCGAGGCTTCACCCGAATGCGCTGATCCTCCTCAAGGCGTCCCGCGGCGTGCGACTCGAGCGGCTCGTTCCCCATCTCACGACGTGGGCCTATAGGTAAGTGCTTTACGAACTGCTGTACCCGCTTCGCGAACACTTCAGCGCCTTCGGCGTCTTTCAGTACATCACCTTCCGCGCCGCCGGCGCAGCGGTGACCGCGCTGCTCGTCGCCTTCGTCGTCGGCCCGCCGATCCTGCGCAGGCTCCGCGCGATGTCGGTGCACCAGGGCGTCCGCGAGGGAACCCCCGACACCCATCTCGGGAAGCACGCGACGCCGACGATGGGAGGATTCATCATCCTCGTCGCGACCATCGCCCCCACCCTCCTCTGGGCCAGACTCGGCAACCGGTACGTGCTCATTGCGATGTTCACGATGCTCTGGATGGGGTGCATCGGCTTCATCGACGATTACCTGAAGCTCAGGCAGAAGCGCGAAGGAAAGAAGAACGAAGGCCTCGTCGAGCGATACAAGCTCGCCGGCCAGATCGCGCTCGGCCTCGTCATCGGGTGGTATCTCTGGCAGTTCCCGATCTCGTCGCTGCCCGGAGCGTCCACGACGCTGCCGTTCTACAAGTACGTGCTCGTCGTGCCCGTGGTGAGCTGGCTGGCCTGGCTGTACGTACCCTTCGTGACCTTCATTCTCACGGGCGTCAGCAACGCCGTGAACCTGACCGACGGGCTCGACGGGCTGGCCGCGGGGCTCACCGCCATCGCCGCAGCCACCTTCGCGCTCTTCGCCTACGTCATCGGCAACGCGAGAACGGCGAATTACCTGCTCGTGTTCTTCCTTTCGGGATCGGGAGAGCTCACGATCTTCTGCTCCGCGATCTTCGGGGCGTGCATCGGCTTTCTCTGGTTCAACACCCACCCGGCGCAGGTGTTCATGGGGGACACCGGCTCGCTCGCGCTGGGCGGCGCGCTCGGCATCGTCGCGATCCTGCTGAAGTCGGAGTTCCTGCTCCTCCTGATCGGCGGCGTATTCGTGGCCGAGACCTCTTCGGTGATCATCCAGAGAAGCGTGTTCAAGTACCGGAAGAAAAAGCACGGAATCGACTACGCGCGCGCGCACCGCGTCTTCCTGCGCGCGCCACTTCACCACCACTTCGAGATGAAGGGTTGGCGGGAGACCCAGGTCGTGGTGCGCTTCTGGATCCTCGGCATCCTCTGCGCATTCGTCGCGCTCACCACGCTCAAGCTGCGATGATTCCCGACAGCTGGCGCAGCGGCGAAGTCGCGGTGATCGGGATGGGGAAGAGCGGGCGTAGCGTCACCGCGCTGCTCCGGCGCGAGGGTGCGCGCGTGTACGTCTCCGACGCTGGAAAGAGCGCGGCGCTCGAGGAGGCGGCGGCATCGCTGCGCGCACTGGGAGCCGAAGTGGATGTCGGGTCACACGATCTCGCCCGCATCCGTCGCGCTGTGATCGTCGTCGCCAGCCCCGGAGTTCCTCCCACTGCATCACCGCTGATCGCCGCTCGGCAGGGCGGCGTGCCGATCGTGGGTGAGATCGAGATTGCCCTGCGCTTCCTGCCGAGCTCCAGGTCCATCGCGGTCACGGGCACGAACGGCAAGACGACCACCACGGCGCTCATCGGTCATCTGCTCCGTGCGCTCGGTGTCGATGCCGTGGATGCGGGTAACATCGGAACGCCGCTGGCCGAAGTCGCCCTCCGCGAAAAGCATCCCGCATGGCTGGCGCTCGAGCTGTCGTCGTTCCAGTTGCACGACACCCCGAGCATCAACCCCGATGTCGGCGTGATCACCAACCTGGGTCCCGATCACCTCGATCGCTATGCAGGCCCCGACGACTACTACGCCGACAAGGCGCTCCTGCTGGCCAACGCTCACGCCGGGTCGAAGTGGGTCATGAACGGCGACGACGCCGAGGTTCTGGCCCTCCACCGCCGCCTGCCCGGCACGAAGAGAGACGCCGCGCTCTCGGGCCGGACATGGACCTTCTCCCTCTCGGACCCCGGCGCGGATGCATGGTACGAACGCGCCCGCGAGCGGCTGGTGGTGCTCGGTGCCCCGCTGATCCCGCGAAGGGAGCTGGCGCTGCTCGGCGACCACAACGTCGCAAACACTCTCGCGGCGGCGCTCGCGGTGATGGTGGGCGACCGCGGACGCCAGACTCCCCAGGCGCGCATGCAGATCGCCAGGGCGATCAGCAGCTTTCGCGCTCTGGGTCACCGCCTGGAAGTCGTCGGCGAGAGCGGGGGTGTGCTCTGGATCAACGATTCGAAGGCGACGAACGTCGGGTCTACCGAGGTCGCCCTCAAGGGGATGACCCGACCCACGATCCTCCTGCTCGGCGGCCGGCACAAGGGCGAGCCCTACACGGCGCTCGCGGAGCCTCTGCGCCGGATCGGGAAAAAGGTGCTGGTTTACGGCGAGGCAGCCCCCATCGCCGAAGCCGACCTGGGTGGGCTCGTTCCGCTGGAGCGCCTCGGATCGTCGTTCGCCGAGGTGATGGAGCGCGCACGTTCGCTTGCCGAGCCCGGCGATGTAGTGCTGCTCTCTCCCGCATGCTCGAGCTACGACATGTTCAGGAACTACGAGGAGCGCGGCGCCGAGTTCAAGCGACTGGCCAGGGCCGGCCCGGCGCCGGCCGCGAAATGACTCTTTCACGACTGATGGGCACGAGGGGATGCAGCCGCAAACCGCAGTGATGGCGCAGGGGAACGGGGGATGATGGAAGCGACGGCGGTCAGGACACGCTGGGCGATGAGCGTCGAGGCCCGCGCGCTCGTGCTGCTCGCGGCCACGCTTCTTTCGTACGGGCTGGCCGTGCTGTACAGCGCGAGCGCCTCGCACGCGCTCCAATCCGACGGATACGCTTCAGCATTCCTCCTGAGGCAGCTCGCCGGCGCGCTGGTCGGAATCGTCACATTCATGATCGCGGCGAAGATGGATGCCGAGCGATGGAGCAGGTGGGCCTGGCCTATGATGGGGCTGTCGATCCTGCTGATGCTCGTGATCGTGCTTCCATTCACCGAGTCGATTGCGCCGCGCGTCCATGGATCCCGACGCTTCCTCTTCAGGACCGCGATACAGCCATCCGAGCTCGGCAAGCTCGCGGTGATCGTCTGGACGGCGATGCTCGTCGTGAAGAAAGGGCCGATGATGCGCAGGCTCGCGAAGGGGCTGCTCCCGTTTCTCCTGGTCATCGGGGTCCTGGACATCCTGGCGGCGCTCGAGCCTGACCTCTCCGTCGCCATGATGTACACGCTCGTCGCGGGGATCATCCTGTTCGCCGGGGGAGTGCGCCTCGGCCACTTCCTGCTTCTCATCGCGCTCGTCATTCCGCTGCTCTGGAGCCAGATCCAGCGGCTCCAGTACGTGGCGCTGCGCATGGTGTCGTTCCTCGACCCGGGCGCCGCCCCGGAAGCGATGACCTACCAGCTCAAGCAGTCGCTTATCGCGGTCGGGTCGGGTCAGATCGTCGGCCAGGGATTCGGCGAAGGTCGCCAGCAGCTCGGCTTTCTCCCCCTGCCGTACAACGACTTCGTCGCCAGCAACATTGGCGAGGAATGGGGATTTCTCGGCCTCGCCTTCCTGATTCTCGCGTTCGCCGCCTATGCCTGGCTTGGCTTCCGCATTGCGCGCGATGCACGCTCTCCCTTCCAGCAGCTCGTGGCGATCGGCCTTACGGTGACCGTCGTCATGACGGCCTATATCCACATCGGAGTCGTCATCGGCCTGCTCCCGACGACGGGGTTGACGCTGCCGTTCATCTCGTACGGCCGCTCCAACCTGATCCTCACCTGCCTGATGACGGGCATCCTCGTGAACATCGGGAGCCGGCGCGAGCGGGTGGCCGCGGCCCCTGCGCGATCGGAGTACGCGATGGCCGCTTCGTGATCACATCATGAAGATCATCTTCGCGGGAGGCGGGACCGGCGGACACCTCTATCCTGGGCTCGCGATCGCGCGGGCCCTCGTACGTTGCGATCCGACCGTCGAGCCGTTCTTCATTGGAGCGAAACGCGGGATCGAGCGCGACGTGCTTCCGGGGACCGAGTTCCCGCACGCGTTGCTCGACCTGCACCCGATCTATCGCACGAAGCCCTGGGAGAACTGGAGAACACTGCGCGGCGGCGTCACCGCGTGGCGGCAGATCAACCGACAGCTCCGCTTCGGCAACCCCCGACTCGTGGTCGGCACCGGCGGGTATGCCGCCGGGCTCGTGCTCGCGCACGCGGTCGCACACCGACGCCCCTACGTGCTCCAGGAGCAGAACAGCCATCCGGGAATAACCATGCGCGCTCTCAGCCGCTGGGCGCGCGAGATCTATCTCGGCTTCCCGGAAGCGGCGGTGAAGCTGCCGCACGGTGCGCGCACGGCGATGGTGGACTCCGGCAATCCGATCGAGCCGCCGCCGGTGCCGCGCCCCGATCGTGCGGCGGCGC
>JBGTMW010000295.1:0-6721 GCA_041743365.1 Gemmatimonadaceae bacterium | reverse complement strand
TCGACAACAGGGAGTCGCGGGACCTGGACCAGGTGGAGTACGCCGAGCGTCTCGAGAGCGGGGAGATCCGCCTGCTCATCGGGATCGCCGATGTCGATGCGCTTGTGCCCAAGGGATCGGCGGTGGACGAACACGCGGCGGAGAACACGACATCGGTGTACACCGGCGTGGTGGTGTTTCCGATGCTTCCCGAGCGCCTATCCGAGGACCTGACGTCGCTCAACGAGGGCGAGGATCGCTGCGCGATCGTCGTCGAGCTGATCGTGGCGGAAGACGGATCGATCGTGAGCGAGGATGCGTACCGCGCGCTGGCAAGGAACCGCGCCAAGCTCGCATACGAGCCGGTGGGTCTCTGGCTCGCGGGGCGGGCGGGGCCGCCGAAGAAGATGTCGGGAATCGAGGGTCTCGAGGCGCAGCTTCGCCTTCACGACGAGGTGTCGCAGCGACTGGCCGCGTACAGGCAGCGCGCGGGCGCCGTGGAGATCGAGACCGTGGAAGCGCGTCCGGTCACCTCCGGCGGGAAGGTCATCGACATTGTGGTGTCGCCGCGCAACAGGGCGCGAGACATCATCGAGAGCTTCATGGTCGCCGTGAATGGCGCGATGGCGCGCATCCTCGAGCGACGGCACATTCCCTCGATCCGGCGCGTGGTGCGCGAGCCGCGGCAGTGGGGACGCATCGTTGCGCTGGCGGCGGAGATGAACGAGACGCTACCGCCCGAGCCGAACGGGGCCGCCCTGTCTGCGTTTCTCGCGCGTCGTCGCGCCGCCGAGCCGAGCGAGTTTGCGGATCTCTCGCTCACGGTGGTGAAGCTGCTGGGGCCGGGCGAATACGTTCTCGAGCGGCGGTTCGGCCGGCGGTCCGGCCAGGACCATTTCGGCCTCGGCGCTCCGGAGTATCTCCACTCCACGGCTCCCAATCGACGGTTCCCCGATCTCGTCACCCAGCGCCTGCTGAAGGACGGCGATGGAAAGGGGAGCTCGCCCTACACCGATGACGAGCTCGCGAAGATCGCGCGGCACTGCACTCTCCAGGAGGACAAGGCGCATCGCGTCGAGCGCACGATGCGCAAGAAGGTCGCGGCCGTGCTGATGGCCGAGAGGGTGGGGGACAGCTTCACCGCGACCGTGACGGGCGCTTCGAGCAAGGGCACCTATGTTCGCGTGCTCCGCCCTCCGGTGGAAGGGCGCGTCATCCGCGGCGAGAGAGGGCTCGAGGTGGGCGACACCGTGCGCGTCACGCTTGCCGGAGTGGATTCCGTGCGTGGCTACATCGACTTCGAGCACGAGGGTGAAGGCGAGGATGTCGTGCGGAAGCGTGAGCGCCGCGCGAGAAAGCGGGCGGCGGCCGCCCGGCTCGAGCGTCGCATCGGCGAATCGTTCGACGCCGTGGTCACCAGTGCGTCGCCGAAGGGAACCTACGTGCGCCTCGCCGACGGATCGGCGGAGGGTCGGATCATGCGCGGCTACCAAGGCCTCGCGCCGGGCGAGCGCGTGAACGTCACCCTGATCGCGACGAACGCCGTGCACGGCTTCATCGACTTCGAGCATGGCGCGGGCATCGCGCGCCGGAAGGTCGATCGCACCGAGCGGAAGAGGGCCCAGGCCCGTGAGCTCGTGGATCGCATTGGCGAGACCTTCGATGCCGTGGTCACCGGCGTGAACGCCAAGGCGACCTATGTGCAGCTGGAGAAGCCGGCCGCGGAGGGACGCCTGGTGCGGGGAGCAAAAGGGCTGAAGGTGGGGGACTCGGTACGGGTTACGCTGCTGGCCGCGGATTCGGAGAAAGGCTGGATCGACTTCGCTCGCGCATAGCAGGGCCGCGAAGTGTTGCAAGGTGAGGGCATATCGAAAGGCGGCCGCAGATTAACGCGGATGAACGCGGATAAAACCAAAGGCGATAGGCGGTTCTGAAAGGTGTTTGTCAGTCCGCGGGCCGACCTGGAGTCGTCGAGCGGCCGCGGAGGTAACGCGGATGAACGCGGAAAAAACCAAAGGCGAAAGCGGTTTCTGAAAGGACTTTGTCAGTCCGCCGGCCGACCTTGAGTGGTTGAGGAATTACCGGCGACAGTCGTCCCCGCCAAGGTGGTCTGCAGTTATCCGCGTTCATCCGCGTTAATCCGCGGCCGCTGTACCGCCATGCGCAGTTTTTCGCGTTGGTCCGCGGCCGATCAATGCCGTTCATCGGCAGCAGGATGAGCCTGCTCGTGCGGTCTGCCTGGTTCGGCACGCGGCCAATGAGTGAGGTTCAGCGGTGCCGAGACTCAATGATCGTACGGGACCCGCGGGAGGGCCCTGTCAGTCCGCGGCCCTGCGGAGCCCGGCCACGCCCATGCCGCAGACGATGAGCCCGAAAACGGGAATCATCATGAACAGGTATGGCAGCGGCGCGCGCTCGCGGGCGAGGAATGATTCGCCGCGCGTGTCCGGGTCGTGGTATCCGGTGTAGGTGCTGCCCACCCGATAGTCCGCCAGGCGGCGCTCGGCCCAGCGAATGCCACCGCCGTTGTTGAGGGGGGTGACACGGTCTCCGGTGTAACGCTGGCCGTCCACCTCGTAGTGATAGGCGATTACGGGTCGATAGATGGGCGGGCCTTCGGCGTCGTTGGAAACCACATCTATGCGCGCGTCGTCGATGGTCATTTCCACGGGAACGTACCGGGCCAGCTGGGTCTCCTGGACCCACATCAGGCGAGTCCCGATCGCCAGAAAGACGAGGCACACCCCGATACCGGCGGCGAGCAGCCACGCGGTCGAGCGGCGCTGCGACGCGCTCATTATCGCGACGAGTCGCACCGCGGTGTTGGAGGGTACCGCGGACTCGAGCTGGAGAAAGCTGCGGACCAGGTCGACGATCGCGCGCATCTGCGTCCCGCCAGACTGGTAGTAGGCGGTCCACGGCCGGCGGGCCCCGTTCGCGAGCACCAGCGCGACGCGGAACAGGACATCACCTTCCCCGTCGCCGCTGCGCTCGAGATCGATGCCGGTGATGTCCTTCAGCTCCACGGCCTCACGCACCGGGCGCCTGAACGCCGCCTCCTTCGTGATCACCAGGAGCCGCTGTGCCTTGTCGAACGCGAAGGTCTGCGTGGACGGCAGGAGCATCATGAGCAGGCCCACCACCGTCAGGAGCACCCCGATCGCCGCGGGAACGGTGTGCTCCCAGACGGAGAGAGCGCCCTGGCTGGCGATTCCGACGAAAAGGGCGCCGAACAGGAAGACGAAGGCGCCCATTATACGAGCGATTGCCGACGTGTCGCGAATCACGAGGGCGGTGGAGGTCCGGGCGGTGACTTTCACGTATGCAGCTGCGGAGGGTGGGTGGGTGTGGAGCCGGCGGCCTGCGCATCACGGTAGATGACGGATGCGCCAAGCAGGAGGGCGATCGTGAAGACCATTGCTGCGAGGAAGTGGACGAATCCACCGATGCGCTGGTCTGCGTGCAGCAGGTCCCAGTTTATTAGGATGTACCACCAGTCGTGGATGCTGTTCTCTCCGCCGAGGAGGCTGAGCTGCTGGGCGCGCGCATCCCGGATGTAGATCGAGACGTTCACCATGCTCTGCGCGACCCATGTCAGGGTCATCGCGCCAGAGAATCGCTGGCCCGACCGGAAGAAGTAGCCGGCGAATATCGCGGGAATGATGACCTGGAGGAGCGAGCCGCCCATGACTCCGGGGATGTCCCCGAAAATGCCGAAGAGGAGGTGCCCGGTCTCGTGGACGGCCAGGTTCACGTCGTCCAGCAGATCCCACCAGGCGAGATCCGTGAGCCTGACCATCGCGTAGATCGCTGCCGCGAGAAGGAAGGCGCTCCGGGCGAGGGTACGCGTTGACGTAACCGGCGTCGCTGAACGCTCCTCCACGGTCAGGGCGGAGAGTGGGGTGGGGGTCGCGACGGGCATCCACCATTGACGACTGGCGGGCCACTCTCGTCAGCCGGAAGTCGTGCCCCGTGAAACGTCCGGTACCCCCGTCCGTAGGCCCCTGCAGCCGCAGCGGACCATTCGACCGCACGCACCCAGGACATACACGTGGACACCTTCCTCCAGGACCTGCGCTACGGCGCGCGGACGCTCCTGAAATCGCCCCTCTTCACCCTGATCGCCGTCGCCTGCCTGGCCCTGGGGATCGGAGTCAACACCGCGATCTTCAGCGTGACAAACGGCATCCTGCTCACGCCCTTCGGCTTCTCGGACCCGGACGAGATCGTCTTCCTCTCCAGCAGCAACACCCCCCGCGGAATAAACCAGGCGGGCGTCTCCTACGACGACTTCCAGGACTGGCAGGCTCAATCACGGTCGTTCGTGGGAATGGCGGCGCAGAGTTACCGAAGCCTCACCCTCACGGAAGGGGAGGAGCCGGTGAGACTGCGCGGCGCTACCGTCTCCTGGAATCTCTTTCCCCTCCTCGGCGTGCGGCCCGTGCTCGGCCGCCCCTTCCGCGAGGAGGAGGATCGGCCGGGCGCCGCCGGGACGGTGCTGCTCGGCCACGACGTCTGGGTGCAGCGCTTCTCGGCTGATAGCGGGATCCTGGGGCGCGTGATCCAGGTCAACGCACGGCCGCACACGGTCGTCGGAGTGATGCCCGAGGGATTCGAGTTTCCTCAGGAGCAGGAGCTGTGGATACCGATCGGGCCGATCGAGCATGATTCACCGCGAGGCGCGCGTGGCCTCGCCGTCTACGGCCGACTGGGGAAGGGGGTGTCGAGCGAGCTCGCGGGTACCGAGCTCGGAACGATCACGGCGCGCCTGGCGGAGACCTACCCGTCGTCGAACGAAGGCTGGGGCGCGAGGGTGACGCCGGTACGCGACGAGTTCATTCCGGCCGAGATCAAGCTCATCACGCTCACGATGATGGGGGCGGTGACGTTCGTCCTGCTCATCGCCTGCGCGAACGTCGCCAATCTGATGCTCGCACGTGCGACAGCGAGGCACCGCGAGATCGCCGTTCGTTCGGCGCTCGGTGCGGGGCGCGCCCGCGTGGTGCGCATGCTCCTGACGGAGAGCGTGATCCTCGCGCTGCTCGGCGGTGTGTTCGGCATCGGCGTCGCCTTCCTGGGTCTGCGGCTGCTCGATGCGGCGATGCCGGCCGGCGGCGGCGTGCCCTACTACATCGACTGGAAGATCGACGGCGACGCCCTGCTGTACATGCTTGGAATCTCGATCCTCACCGGCGTGATCTTCGGTCTGGCGCCCGCGCTCCAGTCGGTTCGCGGAAATCTCCAGGAGGCGCTGCGCGAAGGCAGCCGCGGGGCGGGTGCCGGAGCCAGCCGCAACAGGCTCCGCAACGCGCTCGTCGTGGCGGAGGTTGCGCTTTCTGTCGTCCTGCTGATCGGTGCGTCTCTCTTCGTTCGAAGCTTCATGGAGCTCCAGAAGTTCGATGCAGGCGTCGATCCCGCACGGATCATGACGATGCGCATCTACCTGCCCGGTGCGCAGTATGATGGAGTCCGTCCGAAGGTGCAGCGGATCGACGACATCATCCAGCGGATCGAGGCGCTGCCCGGAGTGGAGGCGGCGGCCGCGTCGAACACGATAGCGATGGGTGCGGGTGGCAGTGGCGGGACCATCATGGTGGAGGGGCGCGCTTACGAGCGCGACAAGGAGCCCTTCATCTTCTGGACGGGCGTGACGCCGCACTGGTTCCGGACGCTTGGCGTACCGGTGCTGCGGGGACGCGACTTCACCGACGCGGAGGGGCGGGACAGCTCCGCGGTGGCGGTGATCAACCAGACGATGGCCGATCGCATGTGGCCGGGCGAGGATCCTGTCGGTCGCCGGTTCAGGTTCACGGGCGACACCGCCGGCCACTGGCTCACCGTCATCGGCGTGACGCGCGACATCCGGAACAGCGAGCTGGATGATGACAACGATGAGGCATCGGCGGATGCGTACCTGCCCTATCCCTACCTGGCGTCGTTGAACACGGGCATCACGATTCGCACGTCCACCGCCGATCCGGCGCAGATCACGAGTGCGGTACGGCAGGAGATTCGCACATCGGATCCCATTCTCCCGGTGTTCGAGATCCAGACCATGCAGGCGCTGCGCGAGCTCGGCTACTGGCAGTTCAGGCTGTTCGGCTGGATGTTCTCGGTGTTCGGCGGAATCGCGCTTCTTCTGGCGGCGATCGGTGTGTACGGCGTGATCTCGTACGGCGTATCGCAGCGAACCCACGAGATCGGCGTGCGCATGGCCCTCGGCGCACGTGGCGGCGACGTGTTGCGCCTCATCATCCGCCAGGGCGTGACGCTCGCTCTCGTGGGCGTCGCGATCGGGCTCGCCGGCGCGTTCGCCGTCACGCGGCTCATCGACAGCCTGCTGTTCGGGATCAGTCCGCAGGATCCGTTGAGCTTCACCGGCATCGCCCTGTTCCTTACGGCGGTTGCAGTCGTGGCGAGCTACATACCCGCGCGACGGGCGATGGCGGTCGATCCCATGAACGCGCTCCGGTACGAATGATCGAAGCGCGTAGCTGAGAGAGTGAAAACCTGTTCGGCAACGTCTGCTTGAAGCCGAGACTGTGTAAGAACTGCGGCCGGGGCGTCATGAGCCGACAGCCCCCGGCCGCGAGCGGCTCGAGGCTTCGAAGCTTCGAGGCTGAAAGCCGGCTGCTTGAGCCAACAGCATCAGGCGATGCTGCCGAGCAGTTTTCACACGCTCTCAGCTCCAAGCTGATGTTGCCGATCAGTTTTCACTATCAGCATACCGGTACGGTTCCTG
>JBGTMW010000294.1:0-2692 GCA_041743365.1 Gemmatimonadaceae bacterium | reverse complement strand
GGCCGGATCGATCGCGGCGAACCCGCACATGCGACTCACCCCAACACGCACGGCGACCGCCGCGGATTCCGCGCGCGCCGCGGAGGTCGTGGCCGAGCTTCGCCATGCGATAGGGAAGTACAGGGACGTCGCCGTCGCCCGGAAAGACGGCTACGTGATGTTCGCGCCGCGCCTGCCGCAGCAGGTCTATCACTTCACGAGCAGGTGGCGGTCGATCAGGGAATCCTTTCGATTCGACCCAGCGCAGCCATCATCCCTGCTGTATCGTCGAACGCCCACGGGCGACTTCGAGCTCGTCGGAGCGATGTACCACGCCCCGCGCCGCCTGTCGCTCGAGAAGCTCGACGAGCGGGTTCCGCTGAGCATCGCGCGGTGGCATGCGCACACGAACTTCTGCGTCCCGAAGCGCGGCGATCGGCAGCGCTGGCTGGAGACCGCGAACGGAAAGCCGATCTTCGGGCCGGCGGGTGGCATAGCCACCCGTGAGCAGTGCGACGCCGCAGGCGGCAGCTTTCACGAGCAGGTGTTCGGCTGGATGGTTCACGCCATGGTGTTCGCGGGCGACGATCCGCGCTCGATCTGGGGCGGGGATCACGGCAGCGATCAGCACAAGCATTGACGAGCTTCGATCACGGCGCAATCGCAGCGGCGAATCCCGCTCCGCACCCATGGAACCATGATGTCATCATCCACGTCAGTTCGCCTCGCTCTCCTCGCCGCTCTCCTGGCTCCGGCATCTACGGCCGCCCAGCGGCCATCGGCTCCACAACCACCGGCCGGAACTCCGGCGGCAATGGCGGCAAGCCTTGGCATGGCGGAGCAGGTCGCGATGGCGGTGGAGCAGTCGATGATGGCGCACGAGCCGTCGGCGCACCTCGACCTCACGCCCATGCGGGCGGCAACGAAGGCGGACTCGGCTCGTGCAGCTCGCGTTGCTGCCGAGTTGAGGCGGGGAATAGCGAAGTATCGTGATGTCGCCCTCGCCGTCGCGGACGGGTTCCACATGTTCGCCCCCCAGGCGACGGATCAGCCGGTGTACCATTACATCCATCCGCTGCGGACGATGCGCGAGGCCGCGCGATTCGAGTCGACGGAGCCGAGCTCGCTGATCTACTCGAAGAATCCCGATGGGACGCTCGAGCTGCTGGGCGCCATGTACACTGCCGGTTCCCAGGCGACGCTAGAGGAGCTCGATGCGCGGGTGCCGCTAAGCATCGCGCGCTGGCACAGGCACGTGAACTACTGCTTCCCGACGGATCGTCGCCGGATCGGTGAGGTGCGCGACGGCGCGCCGCTCTTCGGGCCCGTCGGCTCGATCAACACGCGTGCGGAATGCGAGGCTGCGGGCGGTCAGTTCACGAAGCAGCTCTTCGGCTGGATGGTGCACGCCAACGTGTTCGCGAAGGATCCCGCCGCGGTGTGGGGCGGGGACTCGCACTCGCACCACTAGCGAAGTGAGCGAACACCGCCGCGCCAAGTTCGCTCCTTCGATCCCCTGACCATGGCGATGATCAAGATGCTTCGACCGTCGAGCATGATGGCTTCGTGCGACGAGTGTCGAGCGCGATTCGATCCCGTGAACGGCGGCGTATGCTCGCGGTGCAACCGCCTTCTCTGCGGCAGGCACATCTACGGGTCGTTCCTTCGCAGGCTCCAATCGTTCCTGGGCACGGCGCTGGTGTGCACCGTGTGCAGGAGCGGTGGGACGCCCAAGCCGGTGATGCGCGACGGCTGATGCGTCGGGCGAGCCGGAAGCGGCGGCCACGCAGGACTAGAGGAAGCCTTCCTCCCACCGTCCGTAGAGTGCCCACGTCGTCCCCCGGACGGTCCCGGTGCTGGTCGTCGATCCCTGCTGGTTGAAGAAGAGCACCCGACCGTCGGGACTGAAGCAGGCGCCGCACAGCTCGGTTGCGTTCGCCGAATCGGTACGCGCGAGGTCGAAGATCTCGCCCGTGGGCGTGAGGCCGCGAAGGAACTGCACCGCGTCGCCATCCTCGCAGATCACGAGGCCGCCGCGCGGAGTGACGCAGATGTTGTCGGGGCTGTCGAGGACATCCTTCGACGGCGACTCGAAGATCAACGTCAGCTCGCCGGTGTCGGCGCTCGTGGGACGGTACTGCCAAACCTGCCCTGCGCCGGCGTTGCCTCCCTTGGTCGCATCGAAGTAGATCGTCCCGTCGCCGTACCAGCACCCTTCCAGGCGCTGGAAGGTTGCGCCGCCCAGTGCCTGGCCGGAGCGCACAACGGCGAACGCATCCGCCTCCGCCGCGGCCGGATCGGGATCGGCGATGTCCACCCAGATGGCACCGAGAGTCATTCCCGGCGACTGCCCGCGAACGGTGTTGTAGGCCGGCCGCCCGGCGACCGCCAGCATCTGGAGACGTCCACCTGCGGCGAGCTCCCCGCGCCGATCGGGGATGAAGCGGTAGAACCCGGACCCGGGATTTCCTTCGGGATCCTCGGGATCGTACAGCGCGTCCTCGGTGAGGTACACGATCCCGGTCGCCGGATCCACGGCGATCGCCTCGTGGACGAAGCGTCCCATGGCCTTGAGCGGCACGGGCTCGACCTCCGACGTCGCGCTGGCAGCAACCTCGAAGCAGTAGCCGTGATCGCGCAGCCGTCCCTGGGTCTCGCCCTGGGTGGTCTCCTCGCAGGTGATCCAGCTCCCCCATGGCGTCGGGCCGCCGGC
>JBGTMW010000293.1:0-5273 GCA_041743365.1 Gemmatimonadaceae bacterium | reverse complement strand
GGCGGTGCGCCGGCGGCTGCCGGCGCAGGGCCCGCCGGAGAGATGATAATGGCGATCGGTCGATCGGGGGCGCGAATCGTCGCGGGAACTGACACACCGAATCCCGCGAGCCTGCACGCCGAGCTCATGGCGTATGTCGCCGCGGGGATGACACCCTACGAGGCGCTGCGAACCGCAACGGTGACGCCGGCCGCCGCGCTCGGTATCGATGCCGGCAGCATCGAGCCCGGGAAGCTCGCCGACATGATCATGGTGGAAGGAAACCCGCTGGAGGACATCGCGAATGCGCGGCGCGTACGGCGGGTGATCGCGAACGGTCGGGTGATCGAGCTCGCGGAGCTGCTCCGCGGGATAGCCTCGCGCTGATCGGGCACGAAACGCGGGTGGATCCGATCGTACCTCCGTTTTCGCGCGGTCCGCGGGTGGGCGCACCGTGCGACAGGGCTGCGCCGCGGTATCTTGGGGAGGGAAGCGAACAGCCGCCCGGCCCGCCACTCCGACTGGAGGGATCCACCTATGGCCCAGCCCACCGAGGACCAGCTCCTGGAACGAATCACGATCAACCCCGCCATCTTTGGCGGGAAACCCATCATTCGTGGTCGACGTCTGGCCGTCGAGCACGTGCTCGGCATGTTGGCGGCGGGCGACACGCCGGAGGTGCTCCTCTCGGGCTACGGCTGGCTCGAACCCGATGATATCCGAGCCTGCCTCGCCTACGCGCGCCGCCTGGTGGCGCATGAACGCATCGAGCCGCGCATGAGTGATTCCGCGGCGTGAAGGTCCTGCTCGACAGTTGCGTGTGGGGTGGCGCGAAAGCGGTGATCGCTGCTGGCGGACATTCCGTCGAATGGGTCGGCGATTGGCCGGTCGACCCGGGCGACGAGGAGATCCTGGCATACGCGGCTTCCAGCCATGGTGTCCTGATCACCATAGACAAGGACTTCGGCGAACTCGCCGTGGTTCGCGGGCTGCCGCACGCCGGTATCATCCGGATCGTCGGATTTGCGGCCCGCGAACAAGGATCGGTGGCGTTGGCGACGCTCGTGCGGTATGCGGACGAGCTGCACGCGGGCGGGCTGGTCACCGTGGAACGCACTCGCACTCGCGTCCGTCCAGGAGAGCGGTCACCCGACTGAGCATGCACCACCGCACGTGCACGTCCGCACGACGAGCGGAGAAGTCGTGATCGAGCTCGCGGGGGCGGGCCGGGCGCAAACGGTCCGCTCCGTTGCGCGGATGCGGGCGAGCGGGATCACCGAGCGAGGTGCGCATGGACGGCACGGAAAGCAGGTCTCACTGGAACACGGTCTACGAGACCAGGGCACCGACCGAGCTGAGCTGGTATCAGACGCGGCCCGAGCGCTCGCTGGATCTCATCCACCGCACCGGCGCCGGTCCTCGTACCGCGATCATTGACGTCGGCGGGGGCGACTCGACGCTCGTCGACGCGTTGCTCGATGATGGAATGGAGCGCGTAACGGTGCTCGACATTTCAGCCGCGGCGCTGTACCGGGCGCGCAGGCGGCTCGGGTCACGGTCAGCGAACGTCCACTGGGTGGAGGCCGACGTCACGCATGCAGAGCTCGACCCGCTCGCCTACGACGTGTGGCATGACCGTGCCGTCTTCCACTTCCTGACCGACCCCGCGGCTCGCCAGCGGTACGTGGATGTCGCGAAGGCCGCACTCGCAGCGGGAGGTCACGCGATCGTGGCGACGTTCGGTACCGAGGGTCCGACACGTTGCAGTGGCCTCGACGTCGTGCGCTATTCACCGGCAGCACTGCACGCCGAGTTCGGCGATGGATTCGACCTCGTCGAGGGCTCTGAGGAACGCCACCGCACGCCGACGGGAAAGGAACAGCACTTCATCTACTGCCTTTTGAGGAAGCGCTGAGGTCGTGAGCGGACCGTTCAGGCAATAGCGGCTCCCACTCGGGAGCCGCCATTCCCTGAATCCCTACCGCCCCGCTGGAGGAGGAGCGGACCTCTGCGGCTTGCCACCTCGCGGGCCCATGCCCGGGGGGCCACCGCCCCGACGCCCACCGCCCTCGAAGGCGCGGCCTGCTCCGGACTCGGCGAACTTCACGCGCTGCTCCGCGGTCAGCACCTGCTCGATCTGCTGCCTGGTCTGCTCGTGCAGCGTCTTCATGGAATCGCGACGCGCAGCCATCGTGGCCGAATCAGGGCGTGCAGGTCGCTGTGCGTTCGTGCCTGCCGCCGGACGCTGCGGACGGAGCGCCAGCATCCGCGTCTGCTCGTTCTTCAGGATCTCCGTGATCCGTGCGGCCTGCGCCGTCTCGAGCTTCAGCGTTTCGGTCAGGCGAGCGACACGCCGCTCGACCATCTGCTCGGGATTTCCGAGGCGGCCGGGTCCGCGAGCTGGCCCGCGTCCACTGTCCTGCTCCACGCGCTGTGCGCGCCTGCCCTGCTCCTGCGCCTTCGCCTGGCCACTCACGAGAAGTATTCCCGAGAGGGCTGCCCCGACGGCGAAAAGTCGCGCGGTGCTGGCGGTGCGGTGAGATGTCTTCATGGTGGTCATCGTTCGTTCCTCGCGTTCGGTTACTGGTGACTGTCGAGTGGCCCTGCGACATCGGCGTTCGAGCGCCGAACCACGCGACCCATCCTGCTTCACACTGTTTGACTCCGGTCGGTCACCTTTGCTCCGGGAGTTGTAACGAACGGCACCCAGGCGTTCCGAACTGCACCGGGCGCATCACGAGCTCGCGTGCGCCGGCTCGCGCCTGGCACCCCCGCCCCTGATGCGACGGGAGCGCAACTCGTGCACGCACACGTGCATCTGGTGATAATCCGTTTGCGCGTGGCCGCGAAACCCGGGTATGCTTCGCCGCATGACGCTCCCGGTGCGAGTACAGGCAGCGAGCAATGGCGACGCCCGGACGCATCACGCGTTTCCCGGCCGGGCGGAGCTGCTGCTGGTCTTCGGGTTCTGGACGCTGCTGGCGATTCTCACCGTGGCGAACCGGCTCACCGATCCGCGGGGACCGGGGCTGATGCTGTCGCCCCCCACCGGACCGATGGTCGCGGCGTTCGCCGAATCGTACCTCTGGGCGGTGCTGACCCCGATCGTCTTCTGGCTGGCGAGTCGATTTCCCATTGAGCGTCCGCGGCTGCTTCCGCGGCTGCTTCTCTTCATTATCGTGGGAATCGCGGCGGTGCTGCTGGTGGAGTTCGTGATGGGGCTCGTCCAGCGCGAGCTGCTGGCTGAATCGCTGTCGCGCCGCGGTCAGGGGGGCATCCGCCCCGGCGCCGGCATCGGCCAGGGCGGGCCGCGAGGCGGTCGCGGCGGTGGTGGATTTTTCGCGCTGACCTTCCGGCCGCGTTTCATCAACGACCTCGTGGTCTACACAGGGGTGGTCGCTGCGGGCGTCGCGCGCGATTACTTCCTTCGCTACCGTGCCCGGCAGGAGGATGCCGTGCGACTGCAGGCCGAGGCCGCACAGCTTCAGGCGGAGAGCGCCCGGCACCAGGCCGAGTCGTCGCGGCTTCAGGCGCAGCTCGTCAACGCACGGCTCGCCGCGCTGCGGACGCAGATCAACCCGCACTTCCTCTTCAACACCCTGCACGCGGTGTCATCGCTCGTGGAGCGCGACCCGCGGGGAGTGCGTCGCATGATAGCCCGCCTGAGCGAGCTGCTGCGCTTCACCCTCGAAGGTGCTGACGAGCAGGAGATTCCGCTGGAACAGGAGCTCGCCTTTCTCGAGCGATACCTGGAGATCATCCAGATACGCTTCCAGGAGACGCTCGACGTCGACACGCACGTGGAGGCGAGCGTCCTCGACGCGCTCGTGCCGACGCTGATCCTTCAGCCGCTCGTGGAGAATGCGGTGAAGCACGGCGTGAGCCGGATCGAGGGCGCCGGCAGGATAGAGATTCGCGGGCGTCGGAACGGCGAGCGCGTCGTACTCACCGTGCGCGACACCGGCCCGGGGCTTCCCGGTGGAATGGCGCCGTCGGAGGAGGGGATCGGTCTTCGGAACACGCGAGAGCGTCTCGCGCAACTCTATGGAAGTGAGCAGAGCTTCGAGCTTCGTCCGGCCGAGGGTGGCGGAACAGTGGCGGAGCTGACGCTGCCCTATCACACTCGCGCTGACGTGCGTTCAGCGGTGGACAGCGAAGCATGAGCGAATCCGGCAGGCCGATACGGGTGCTCATTGTGGACGATGAGGCTCTCGCTCGCCAGCGGCTGGAGGATCTCCTCGCGCACGAGAGCGGTGTGGAGATCGTTGGGACGGCGGGCAACGGCATTGCGGCGGTGGAAGCGATCGAGGAGCTCCGCCCCGATCTCGTGTTCCTCGACGTGCAGATGCCAGGCAGGACGGGTCTCGATGTCGTGCGCGAGACCGGAGTCGATCGGATGCCGGCGACGATCTTCGTGACGGCGTACGATCAGCACGCGCTCGCCGCCTTCGAGCTCGCGGCGCTCGACTACCTCGTGAAGCCCTTCGATGATGAGCGCTTCGAGCAGGCATTCCGCCGTGCGCGACGGATGATCGAGCTTCAGGAAGTCGGGCGGCTCACCGAGCGCCTTCGCGCGGTGCTCGACGGGGATCGGTCCGGCTCCTCACCTGTCGATCCGGCGCGGCCACGCTCCCCATATCTCGAGCGAATCGCGGTGGAGAGCCGCGGGCAGGTGCGCGTCGTGCCGGTGAAGCAGATCGAATACATTGCGGCGAGCGGCCCGTACGCGGAGCTCCATGCCGGCGGAAAGCGATACCTCATCCGCGAGCGGATGCAGAGCCTCGAGGAAAGGCTCGACCCGGAGAAGTTCTTTCGCATTCATCGATCCGCTATCGTCCGCCTGGACCTGATCGAGATGCTGCATCGTGGGGGCGGAGGCGACTACTCCGTCGAGCTGAAGGGTGGAACGCGATTGAAGGTGAGCCGGAACAGGTTCGAGGAGCTCGAGCGGCGCATGGGCGTAAAGGGCTAGCGGCAGGTCGTGGGGCCAACGGAGATCGACTCCAATTCGCCTCGAACGCGCTGCCCACGTTGTCGACGGGTGGTGCTGGAGACGCTGACCGGAGAACTGCAATGAAGCTTCGCGTGCTCGCAATCGTCGTGGCGGTCATCGCCCTGGGGGTCCTGATCGCCGCTGGCCCGGGGACCCGCATGGGCCTCTGGAATTTTCGAACGGGGCTCGGGATGATCCGCTGGGCGGCCTGGCTCGGAGCGGGTGGGGTGGTGCTGAGCCTCATCGCGCTCGCATTCTCCCGCTCTCGCGGCGCGGAGCTGGTGACGCTGGTCGCCGCGCT
>JBGTMW010000292.1:0-5432 GCA_041743365.1 Gemmatimonadaceae bacterium | reverse complement strand
CTCGGTCGCGCCGCCGGCGATCTCGGTGCAGCACCGCCGGCCCAGGTTGCGACCGCCCTCATTTCCATCGCCGGCGACGCGAACACCGAGCGCACCATCCGTGAGCGCGCGCTCTCCACGCTCTCTTCCCTGCCGCGCGGTGAAGGCATACCGGCACTCATTCAGATGGTGAGCTCCGCAGGCGACATCTGGCTCGGCGCCAGGGCCATGACCACCCTCGCCAGCTCCGGCGATCCGCGCGCGCGAGAATTTCTACGTACCATCGCCGACCGTCCCAACGTCAGCGAGGAGATCCGCCTGTCGGCGATTCGCGGCATTGGCCGGAGCTACGCCACGAGCCAGGACGCCACGTTCCTCCGGCAGCTCTACGCGAAGCACACCAGTCCGGCCGTTCGTGAGAGCATCATCAACTCGGTCGCGGACGCAGGTGGCCGCGAGAACCTCCAGTTCGTGATGCAGATCGCCGGCAACCCTGCTGAGCCGGTTCAGATACGCCGAAGGGCGCTTTCCGCCGCGAGCCGCGCCGAAGCACCGATAACCGACTTCGTGGCCCTCTACGCAAGCGCCGACCGTGCGCTCAAGGAAGAGCTCATCTCCCTCTACGCCCGCCGGACGGAGGCGGCAGCAACGGACAAGCTCATCTCGATCGCGAAGACCGAGGAGGACCAGATGCTCCGCCGCAGGGCCATCTCGCGTCTGTCGCAGTCGAAGGACCCGCGTGTCGCCGCGACGCTGCGGGAGATCATCATGCCCTGACTCCCGACTTCGGGAGGCAGTGCTTCGAAGCATGTGAGGGCGCTATGGTAAGGGGTGCGGAGGGCATGTAACGTGCTCCCGCACCCCTCGACGCATTCAGCCCCGATCCCGCTCCCATGGCCCCGACCGAAAAACGCGCTCGGCAACGCGGCCGCATGCATGTGGCGTGGGATGCGCTGTACGCTTCACTGCGCTTCGTTTCGCGGCACGTCAGCAGCTTCTACGCGGCGCTCGGCGTCGTACTCTTCGCGGGGGCAGTCGTCTCCATCGCCGCCACATGGGGCTTTGTCGCGCTGGCGGAGATTGTCCAGGACGGAGCGACCCAGCAGTTCGATGAGATGGTGCTCAGGTGGATAGCGGCGCACCAGGAGGATTGGGCGCGGAAGGTGATGTTCGAGATCACCCTCCTTGGCACCGGCCTCGTGCTCATGACGATGGTCGCCGTGTCGGCGATGTTCCTCTGGCTCAGTGATCACCGCTTTTCGGCGATGCTGCTCGTCATCGCGACATGGGGCGGCGTGGCGATGAACGCAATCCTCAAGTCGAGATTCGACCGCCCCCGCCCCCAGGTGTTCGAGTGGGGCGCCGACGTCCTCACATCGTCCTTCCCCTCGGGCCATGCGATGACCGCGACCATTGCGTATGGAACGGTCGCCTGGCTCGCGGCGCGACTCCAGCGAAACCGACTCGCGCGATGGATCACGCTCATTATCGCGGGGCTGCTGATCGCGCTCATTTGCGGGAGTCGCCTCTACCTCGGCGTGCACTATCCTTCCGATGTGCTCGCCGGAGTGATCATGGGACTCGGATGGACGGCGTTCTGCATGGCAACCCTCGAGGCCATTCAGGTGTTCGGCAAGCGTTACCGGCCGGAGATCCTCGAGCACGAGGAGCCAGCACCCGAGCCGGAAGGCAAGCCTGTCCCATCCGCGTCGAGATGAGCGCCGGACTCGTCCTCATCATTCTCGTCGTCGTCGCATACCTGGCGGCGCACGTCGCGTTCGACTGGCTGGCGAGACGCTTTCTCATCGTCTCGGGCGTGGAGTACCTCGTCCTGGGGATCCTCCTCGGGCCACAGGTCTCCGGAGTGCTGTCCGTCGACACCCTCGAGAGCTTCGCCCCGATCACGACGCTCGCTCTCGGCTGGATCGGGGCGATCGTCGGAATGCAGTTCCATCTCCCCGACCTGATCCGCATAAAGGCACAGCAGTACAGGCTCGCCTTCTTCGAGGCCTTCACGACTCTCGCGGTCGTGATGGGGCTCGAGATGCTCGTGCTGGCCTGGCTCTTCGACATTCCATACTCCGCGTCGGCGATTCCCGGATTCGCCCTCGGCGCGATCGCGGCGACATCCACGCCCTCCGGAATCGAGGTCGTCGCGCAGCGTCTCCACCGCCGCGGTCCCGTGGTGCGACAGCTCGAGATCACCACCGCCATCGACGCGCTCGTCGCCGTCATTGCCATCGGGTTCCTGCTGTGCATCCAGAATCCCGCCGGACCAGTGAACGGACGCCCCCTCACGACCACCGAATGGGTGGCGGTCACCCTTGGCATCGGGCTCATCGGGGGTGCGCTCTTCCACCTGTTTCTCGGCAGCGAGAGGCATATCGACCGGATCTTCATCTCCCTCGCGGGAGCGATAATCCTCACGAGCGGTGCGGCATCCTATCTCGACCTCTCGCCCCTCCTTCCGGCAATGATTGTCGGGTTCATGCTCGTGAACACCTCCGACAACCGGCACGAGATCGAGCGCACGCTGGCGAACGCTGAGCGCCCTTTCTACTTCGTGCTCCTCATCGTCGCCGGTGCATCGTGGCGGCCAGGGCTGGTGGCGTCGTTCGTTCCCGTCGTCGTCTTTCTGGTCGCGCGCTATGTGGGGAAGGTGGGAGGCGCGCGGCTCAGCGCACGGGTCAACGACGCCCTGCCGGTGCTGGGCCCCCACTGGGGACGCGCGCTGCTCGGTCACGGCGGGTTGGCCCTCGCTCTGGCCCTCGACTACCTCCAGCACGGCCGCCTGATCTACCCGAACATCGTCTTCACGGCCACGATAGTTTCCGTGCTCCTCACCGACCTGTCGTCCGCCAGGTTCGTTCAGTCGGTGATCGCACCGCTGATGTCGCGCTCATCCAGCGCCCCCGTCACTCCCACCCCGCCCCCGACATCCAGCGCCTGATCAGGCACCGCTCGCGCGTCAGTATTTCGCGAGATAGTTGTCCAGCTCCCACTGCGACACCTGGATGATGTACTCCCGCCATTCCTGCCTCTTCGCCTCGAGGAAGTTGCGGGTGATGTGATCGCCGAGCGCCTCCTTGATCACATCGTCCTTCTCCAGCTCGTCGCATGCCTCCTCCAGGTCGTGCGGAAGGTCGTCGATGCGAAGCCGCCGCTTTTCCCTGTGCGACATCTCCCAGATGTTCGTGTTCACCGGCTCGCGCGAATCTGCCTTCGACTCGATTCCATGAAGCCCTGCGGCCAGCTGCACGGCGAGCGCCAGGTAGGGATTCGCCGAGGGGTCAGGCATGCGCAGCTCGATCCGTGTGCCCAGCTCCCTGCGATCGGGGATGCGGATCATCGGCGACCGGTTTCGCATCGACCAGGCGACGTTCACCGGTGCCTCGTAACCCGGCACGAGCCGCTTGTACGAATTCACGAGCGGATTGGTGATCGCGCAGTATCCGCGCGCGTGCTGGAGCAGACCGCCGATGTAATGCAGTGCGATCTCCGAAAGCTCCCACTGCGCATTCCGATCCCAGAATGCATTCTCCGACCCGCGGAAGAGCGACTGGTGAGTGTGCATCCCGCTGCCGTTCTGCCCGTATATCGGCTTCGGCATGAATGACGCGTGAAGCCCGAACTGCCGCGCGACGTTCCTCACGACGAACCGGAACGTCGCAATGTTGTCCGCCGTCGTCAGCGCATCGGCATAGCGGAAATCGATCTCGTGCTGCCCGTGCGCGACCTCGTGATGCGCCGCCTCGATCTCGAAGCCCATCTGCTCGAGAATGTCGACGATCGCCCGGCGGGCATCCTCGCCGAGGTCCACGGGGGTGAGATCGAAGTAGGCGCCGACATCATGCGTCACTGTCGAGGGCTCACCGTCTGCTCCCCTCTTGAACATGAAGAACTCGGCTTCCATCCCCGCGTTCATCGTGAATCCCATCCCCGCCGCCCTTTCGATCTGCCGCTTCAGCGCGCCCCGCGGGTCGCCGATGAAGGGAGATCCATCGGGCATGTTGATGTCGCAGATCAGCCGCGCCACACGATTGTCCGGATCACCCCACGGAAAGACACGGAAGGTCGAGAAGTCCGGAGCAAGGAGCATGTCCGACTCCTCGATGCGAACGAACCCCTCGATCGACGAACCGTCGAACATGATGTCGCCGGCCAGCGCCTTGGCGAACTGCGAAGCGGGAACCTCCACGTTCTTGTTGACGCCGACGATGTCCGTGAACTGCAGGCGCAGGAAGCGGACGTTGTGCCGGCCCGCGAGCTCGAGAATGTCCTTCTTCGACGCCCCATGGAGATTGGGAAGCGTGGTGGGTGACTTCGGTGCCACGAAATGCCTCGGCGGCGAGAGTGGGAAGGCCGGGAAGGTAACCCGCCCCCGGGAACAGCGTCAACGAAATCGTGCGCCGGCTGCACGATCCCGATCGAGGAAGGCGATAATCATCCGATGATCCTGGCGAATCGGTCCTGCTCCTGTGTCTTCCGCGCAGGAATGCACCGATGGGCTCGCTGTGCAGGACTCGACGGAGGGTGTTTCGCCCACGAGAGAAATCACGCTCCCGTCACCGCCCCTGAGAGGCTCGGCAGCGGCCTCTGCACCCACTGCGCAGACGGGCACACCGCTTGCCCCTCGTCACAACCAAATTGATCCACTTTCCGGAAATGGAGGGGCAATGAAAGCGCAGGACATCATGGCGAAAAACCCGAAGTACGTGACCCCCGAAACCACTGTGCACGCCGCCGCGCGGCTCATGAAGACCGAGAACATCGGCATGCTGCCCGTGGTTCGGTCGGAGGGTTCGAGGAGCATCGTCGGGGTCGTCACCGATCGCGACATCGCGATCAGGCACGTCGCCGAAGGGCATTCGTCTCCCGATTGTCCCGTCAGCGAAGCCATGTCGTCGAACGTGAAGACGTGCAAGGCGAGCGACAGCGTCGACGATGTCATGAAGATGATGGGCAAGGAACAGGTTCGACGCATCCCGATCGTCGATGAGCGCGGCGATCTGGTCGGCGTCGTCGCCCAGGCCGACATAGTCCTCGATGCCGATGACAAGAAGGCCGAGCGCACCGTCGAGAAGATCTCGGAGCCGGCTTCGAAGCACTCCCGGTAGCGCACCGTCGACGAGCTCGTAGCAGGCGCGGGCGGACACGGCGTGATGCCGGGTCCGCCCGTTCGCCATCACGCATGCGGCTGCGGCAGCAGCGGTGTATTTTCTCACCATGCCACCAGCGGTTTCCACTTCCACCTGCCCCTCCTGTGGCGCTCCTGCGGGCGGGCAGTTCTGCTCCTCCTGCGGTGCCTCGGTATCGAGCGCGATCTGCGCAGGTTGCCGATCGGCGTTGAGCACCGGCGCCCGATTCTGCCACCGTTGCGGTGCCCCCGCGGGAGCGCTGCTCACGGCTCGACCCCCTCGCACCAGCCGAGACCTGCTGCCATGGGCCGTCGC
>JBGTMW010000291.1:0-4045 GCA_041743365.1 Gemmatimonadaceae bacterium | reverse complement strand
TGCACATCCTTCACCCCTATCCGGGCGTGCGCTTCGACGCCAGACATCCGAGGTAGGAGCCGTGTGCGGGAATTCCGCTCGCACGGATCTGTGCGGGGGGCGCTGGGCAACCGGCGTCCCTACCGCGACGGATCTGGTCCGACCTGAGTCCACCATCATCGCTCGAGTCGGGCATCGCGCTGTTGTTTTCCCGTCGAGCGGGTTCCATCCGCCTGATCCGGTTCATCCGCTGAATCGCTCTTCCCATCGCTGTTGATCCTGGTGTTGATCCTGGTGTTGATCCTGGTGTTGATCCTGGTGTTGATCCTGGTGTTCGCGTCCGGCATCGGAGGATCCGAACCCGGACGATCCGAAACCGCTATCACAATTTCGCTGCCAGCCCACTTGTAGTGGATGACGCGGGACGTTCCGGATCTCGCGTTGGATCACGCAGGAGATCATGATTGCCGCGTTGGCCGTGCTCGCGTAGGCTCCGGCCATGTCAGACGCACCCCGATCGCCCGGGGTGAACCCGCCCCCTGAAGTGGCAAAAACCATGACGCCCACACACCGCTGCTCCTGGCCCAAGACGGAGCTCGACATCGCGTATCATGATGCCGAGTGGGGCGTGCCCGTTCACGACGACCATGTGCTGTTCGAGTTCCTCACGCTGGAGGGGGCGCAGGCGGGGCTGAGCTGGTCGACCATCGTGAAGAAGCGCGAGCACTACCGGCGCGTCTTCGTCGGATTCGATCCGTCGGCGGTCGCGCGCTTCACCACCGTCAGGATCGATCGGATACTCGCGGACCCGGGAGTCGTGCGACACCGCGGGAAGATCGAGAGCACGGTATCGAACGCGAAGGCGTTCCTCGTGGTCCAGGAGGAATTCGGGACCTTCGACCGCTATGTGTGGGAATTCGTCGGCGGTGCGCCGCGCGTGAACCGCCGGCGCGCGCTAGGCGAGATGCCATCATCGACGCCGGAGTCGGACGCGCTGAGCAAGGACCTCAAGGGGCGCGGCTTCCGTTTCGTGGGCTCGACCATCTGCTACGCCTTCATGCAGGCGGTTGGCATGGTGAACGACCATGTGATCGACTGCTTCCGGTACACCGAGCTGGGGGGATAGGGTAGGTGATGCAGGGCACCAGCGCCCGGTTCGCTCGCGATTGCCGAGGACGGTCTGTGAATCGGCCGGCGCCGTCCTGGTATTGACAAAACGGGAGCGGATTCGTAGGAACGTGGCGACGATTCGCAGAGTGGGTCCACCCGTTGAGGAGGGCTTCCATGCCGTGTCCGCGTAGTCGCCGCTTGATGTTCGTAACGATGATCGCAGCTCTGTCTGCAGCACCCGCGCTCGCGCAGCCCCCGACAGGTCGGATATCCGGCGTGGTGCGCGACGCGAGCGGTGGGGGACTCGAAGCAGCCGCCGTTGCGGTCACCAACAACGCCACCCGCGTCACTCGGAGCACGGCAACTGCCCCCGGCGGTTCCTGGTCAGTCTCAGGTCTTGCGCCGGGTGCGTACACCGTCTCCGTGGCGCTGATCGGCTTCCGGAGGGCCACGCGCACGGACGTGCAGCTCGTTGGCGATGCCAACGTCGACTTCGTGCTCGTGCCACTGCCGCTACAGGAAGTCATCGTCACCGCCACCCTGCGCGAGCAGGAGCTGGCCGATGTCCCCTTCTCGATCGCGGCCCCAAGCGCGAGGCTGCTGCGCTCGCGCGGCGCGGATGACATCGAGGCCATCGCCGCCAACGTCGCGGGCCTCAGCGTGCAGAACCTCGGGCCCGGCCAGAGCCAGGTTGCCATACGCGGCGCTTCTGCCGGCCAGATTGCCCGTGACCAGCCCGGCGTGAAGGAGCAGGCGGGCGTCTATCTGGACGAGTCACCCATATCCCTTTCGCTGTTCACGCCGGACCTCGACCTGTTCGATCTCTCGCGCGTGGAGGTGCTGCGCGGCCCGCAGGGAACTCTCTTCGGATCGGGCTCTCTCTCCGGGACGGTTCGCTACATCACCAACCAGCCCGAGCTGGGCGTGCGGAGCACCTTCGGCGAAACCGGCGGAAGCTGGATTCAGGGCGGCAACGCAGGGGCCAACGTCAAGCTGGGCGCGAACGTCCCGCTCGGCGATCGGACCGCCGCCCGGATGGTGGTATATCACAACAGGATCGGCGGCTACATGGATGCGGTGCAGCCGGACTTCAGTGTCGACGAGAACGTCAACACCGGAGAGCGCACGGGAGTTCGGGCCGCCATGCTGTTCGCTCCGAGCGAGCGCTTCAGCATCACTCCGCGGGTCGTCTTCCAGCAGGTGCGGATGGACGGGTGGAACCGCATCGACGCATTCAACATTCTCGCGAATCCGTACACGACCTCGCGACCGCCGGTGACGCTGGGCGAGCGCGAGCTCTTCACGCAGATACCCGAGCCGTTCACCGACGATTTCGTTCTCGGCGATGTGAACCTCAGGTACGATTTCGGAAGGGTGGCCTTCACCTCGGTCACATCCTACACCTTTCGTGACATCCTCGTCGTGCGCGATGCGGGCGCTCTGACATCGAGCATCACCGGAGGGAGCATTGGTCTCGCGGAGGACATCTACACGCTGAACTCGCCCCTGTACGACGCTTCGGATGTGAAGGTGCTGACCCAGGAAATCCGCTTCGCCGGCGGTGACGACCGCCTCCGGTGGCTGGCGGGCGGCTTCTTCAGCAGCAATCGGCGCGACTATGGCCAGAGCCTCATGGTACCGGGGTTCGAGGCGGCTTCCGATATTCCAACCCAGGGGCTCAGGGCAGCGCGGGACGAGCTGTTCTACTCGGATCTGTCCTACGACATGAAGCAGATAGCGGTCTTCGGTGAAGCCACGCTGAGCGTGTCCGACCAGCTCGACCTCACCGGAGGGCTGCGATACTACAACTTCGATGAAGATCGCGAGCAGGTCTTCGACGCGATCTTCGCCAACGACAACACGGGAACGTCGCTGGTTTCGGTACCGGGCTCCACGAGCGCCAATGGCTTCGCGCCGCGCTTCATCGCCAGCTTCCGGGCGACCGAAGGGCTCACGCTGAACGCCCAGGCTGCCCGCGGTTTCCGCCTGGGCGGGATCAACGACCCGCTGAACGTCCCGCTATGTACCGCCGCTGACCTCGCCACCTTCAGTGGCCGCGATTCCTGGGTCGACGAGACGGTATGGAACTACGAGGTTGGCGCGAAGTCACAGTGGATGGGTGGTCGGACATCGCTCAACGTGTCGGCGTTCTACATGGACATCAGTGACCTGCAGTTGATCGTGACCGCAGGCTCGTGCTCCTCCAGGCTCGTCTTCAACGTGCCGGAGGCGGTGAGCCAGGGCGCGGAGGTCGAGTTCGCAGCGGCACCAACGGAGTTCTTCGACTTCTCCATCTCCGCATCGTTCAACGACTCCGAGCTGCGGTCCACGCTGACCTCCACGGACGGTTCCGGGAACGTAGCCGTCGTGTCGGGCATCGAGGAGGGCAACCGGCTTCCGAGCGTGCCGCGAGTGCAGGCCACCGCTTCCGCCACCTACCGCTGGCCACTCCGGTCGGGGGCGCAGGGCTTCTTCACCGGTACGTACAGCCACGTCGGCTCGCGTTTCACGCAGATCGACGACCACGATCCGGCAACCGGAACCGTCAACCTCAACTCCTTCGCCCCGAACACGATCGGCGGACCGCTGACCGCGTCCACCTTCACGTTCGATCCCGAACTGCCCGCCTACAACCTCGTCAACCTCCGGGTCGGCATGACACGCGCGAACTGGGAAACCGCGTTCTACATCAACAACGCAACGGATGAGCGCGCATTCCTGGCACTCGATCGCGAGCGTGGAACCCGCGCACGCGTCGGCTACCTGACCAACCAGCCGCGGACGTTCGGCGTAATGCTGGGCTTCCAGTACTGAGTCTCCGGAAGGGCGGCGCACATGCTCGCCGGGATGTCGCGACGCGCTTTCGTCGCGTCAGTCGTCGTCGCGCCGCTGACGTCGCGGCTCGCGATGTTGCGCGCGCCCGGCGAGCGCGCCGCTAGCGGTGGATCACCCGTGA
>JBGTMW010000290.1:0-3310 GCA_041743365.1 Gemmatimonadaceae bacterium | reverse complement strand
ATCGGATGAAGTGCCACACTATGCGTCCGAGTCGCGGATCGCGCCACCCGCGAGCGGCGACCTCCGTCGCCGAACGCTCGCATCAGTTCACCGTGATCACCACCTTCCCTCGAGCGCGCCCCGTCTCCAGGTATCGAATCGCCTCGCGGACTTCGCTCAACTCGTAACGCCGGTCGATGACCGGCGTCACCTTGCCGGCAGCCATGAGATTTCCGAGGACGGTCAGGTCTTCCCTGGTGATCTGCGCCAGAAACATGCTCATCTCCTGACTCACGAACTTCGATTGCACGAGCACATTGAACGCACGAGGCAGGGGATCGACCCACCGGCCCTTGGGCCCGCCTACCATGACGTAATGTCCCTCGGGCGTGATTACCCGTCGGATCGCCGACAACGGATGATTCCCCACGTTGTCGAGAATCACGTCGTACCGTTGAGCGGCCTTCGTAAAATCCTCCTTCGTGTAGTCAATGACTCGATCAGCTCCGATCGACCGTACCAGCTCCACGTTCCTCGTACTGCACACGCCGGTGACATCCGCACCGAGGGCCTTGGCGATCTGCACGGCGAACGTACCGACGCCTCCCGACGCTCCGTTGATCAGGACCTTCTGCCCCGGCTGCACATTTCCCTTGTCACGAAGCCCCTGTAACGCAGTGATTGCGGCGACCGGTACGGCGGCGGCCTGCTCGAAAGTCAGGTTGGCCGGCTTGAGCGCCACGGATCCGTTCTCCCGAACAGTCACGAACTCGGCGAGGGCACCGGTTCGTCCTCCGAACACCTCGTCGCCTGGCTTGAACTGCGTCACGCTCCCACCGACGGCTTCGACGACTCCCGAGAAATCCACACCCAGTCGGATGACCGCTGGTTTGCGAAGGCCCATGCCGAGGCGACCGAAGTGCGGCGTGCCGCGCATGTAGTGCCAGTCGAGTGGATTCACGGACGCTGCTCGCACCCTGATGAGCAACTGGCTGTCGCCGGGAACTGGTTTCTCCACCGCCTCGAGCCTGAGTACATCGGGCGATCCGTAGTCGCAGTAAACGACCGCCATCATCGGGTTGGTCGGAGCCGTGGTGTTCCGATCGTCGCACGTGTTGCCTGACCTCCAGTACGCGACGAGCCCGGTGATCGACAGGGCCAGGGCAAGAGCGACCACGCTCCACCCGAAAACGCGCTTGAGCTTCATGTCCAGCCTCCGTGGCGGTATCTCCTATGGGATTCCCATACCACAGGCCATACGCCGGGACTGGATGGCTGGTTTCGATTGCGAGCGAGCGCCTCGGCTTGCGGTCTGTTAGCCGCCCTCGGCGAGGGCGGCAAGCTTCGCGAGCGCCATCCGCCACCCGGTGTCGTTGTCGACGAGCGACACCCCGGGCGGCAGGCCCTCATGCACGGCAACGAGGTCGGTGCCGCCGTTGGCCTCGGCGAGCGTGATCGTGGATGTCATCTCGCCGAGCATCCCCGGATCGGCGGTCTCGAACCAATCGACTTCGACGACCTGTTCGTCCGGGACGAGTCGAATGAAGCGGCCGTGGCAGGTATCCGTGTGCGAGGTCGTCTTGCCCTTTCCTGAAGTCTCGACGTACGTCAGCGAGACCCGAATGGCTCCGCCCTCGCGCGCGTCGAGCTCGTGGACCGTGGCCGTCATGCCGTCGGGTATTTTCCACCTGACGATCGCCTGCGGGTCGAGGAGAAGGCGATAGACCGCGGCACGCGGAGCCCGGATGTGACTCTCAACGCGAGTCGAGCGCATGCCGAACGCTATGTGTCGCGGAGGCGTCGCGCGTCCCCTGCCGGGGCCCACGTCTCCCCCGACCGCTTCCACGCCCGCGCGACCATCTCCTCGAGCACTGCCATGTCGACGTCGGCGAGCTTGTTGACGTAGAGGCATGACACGCCGGTCTTGTGCTTCCCAAGGCGTGCCAGGTGGTCTTCGTTTTCCTTGCCGGTCAGAATGTATAACGCGAGGTTGCCCTTTCGTGGACTGAATCCGAGCCGAGGCATGTCCCCTTCCCGCCCGGTATCGTAGCGATAGTGCCGCGTGCCGAATCCGACGATGCTCGGCCCCCACATCTGCGGTTCGACGGCGGTAACGCGCCTGAACATTGCGACCAGTGCGTGTGCATCCGAGCGGCGAACGTCGTTCTCGACACCGTTCAGGAAGTCCGTCACGTTCGCGCGGTGGGCAGCGTCTTGTTCTCGGTCATGGTGTTGTCGCTGGCTCCGGGGTGAAAGTTAGACAATACAAGCGGATCAGCATCCAGCCATCACCGCCGCATTCCGCCCATCAAGCGGAATGCGACGGCACCCACCGCGCCCAGGACCATGCCGCCCGCAAGGACGACCGTTGTGTACTGCGATGCTCCGATCAGCGCTGGCGTCCCTGCATGCGATACCACTCGACGATTACCGGCATGCTGGATTCGAATCCGCCGGGAATGAAGACGTTCAGGGCGCCGGCGTTTGCTCAAGTGGAACCTTACACTGTGCCTGTATCTACCCAACGCCGAGCTTCAGCTGCAGGCAGGCCCAACAAACTGCCGCGCCGCATGCGCAGCTTCAAAAGGCCGCCTGTCGGCTTCAAGCACCGTTGGGCAGCAGGTGCGCTGCATGCCGTCGGCACGAATGACGACGGGACTTTCGAAGCGCAAACGATACCGAAGACCGATTGCGGCACCGTGAGCTCCAGACTCACAAGCCGGCGGTCAGCAACCGTGCCGGTAGCAGTGTCTCGACGATCGCGTCTCCGTCGTGCTCGACGCGGTATCCAGCCGCCCGTCGAACGCCGAATGTCGATCGCCCGCCTCACCACTCCCACTGATCGTAGAGGATGGCCGTGAGCCTCGGCCCCCCGCCGACCGTGTCGAAGACGAAGGTGGCATTCCATGACTGAAGGCAGCTCTGTGCCCCCTCCGGTTGGAGACGCACTCCGACATGGGGACGCGAAGCCAGATCCGCGGCGCGCGTGGCCAGGTCCTGCTCCTGGCAATTGAAGTGACGGCCCACCACGGTGGAGAGCGTCGCATACCCGGCTGGCGGCGCCAGCGGAAAGCGTCGCTGGGTGCCCCCAACCGCCCAGGCGGATCGATCGCGGAGGGCATCCCGGCTCACCTTGCTCGCGGCGCCGCCTCCCTCGGGCGCGACGCGAAGCTCCACCGTGTCCGCGAGCCGGAGGGAATCGAACGCGACCTCGCCGCGAAGGAATCCGACTGCCTCGCGCGCGGCTCGATCGAGATCCGCGGCGGAGCTACCGGTTGCGGGCACGCCGCGCGCCGTATCCGGCGCACCAACGGAGTCGCTCGCGGCGCCT
>JBGTMW010000289.1:0-11251 GCA_041743365.1 Gemmatimonadaceae bacterium | reverse complement strand
GAATGTCGAAGGGTCCATCTCCGTGCGGGCGACGGCCCTCGCCGCGGAGAGCCAGTACGCGCGAATCGTCGAGCTCGTGCGAGCGGCACAGGCAAGCAAGGCTCCCCTCCAGCGGCTCGCCGACCGCTACGCAGTCTGGTTCACGCCGATCACGCTCGCCGCGTGCGCCGTGACCTACCTGATCACCCGCGATCCCGTTCGCGTGCTCGCGATCCTCGTCGTCGCCACGCCCTGCCCGCTCATACTCGCGACGCCGGTCGCAATCATCGGCGGCGTGAACGCGGCGGCCCGACGCCAGATCATCGTTCGCAACGGCGGCGCGCTCGAAGCGCTCGCGCGAACCACGGCGGCGGTGTTCGACAAGACCGGGACACTGACCGTCGGCATGCCGCGCGTCAGCCGGGTGGTCAGCGCGGGGACGCTGGGTGAAGCGGATCTGCTCCGGCTAGCCGCCAGCGTCGAGCATGGCTCGGGGCACCAGCTCGCACGCACGGTGGTCGACGCAGCACAGGCGGCAGGACTTTCGCTGGCTCCGGCGCACGTTACCGAGTTTCCCGGTCGCGGTGTCGCGGGGGTCGTCGATGGAAGGGATGTGCTGGTCGGGGCGAAAGCCTTTCTCCTCGAGCGCTACGCAGGCGAGGAACCGTCGGTCGCGGCGCTCGACGCACGAACGGAGGGATTGCGCGCGTGGGTCGCCGTCGATGCCCGGATCGCCGGCGTCATCGAGTACGCGGACGCACTGCGTCCCGGCGCCCGCGAGATCGTCGCGCAGCTGCGCGAGCTCGGCGTAACCCGACTGCTCGTCCGCTCAGGGGACACCGCATCCAACACGAGCGCGGTTGCGGCAGCGGTCGGCATCGCGGATGCACGAGGCGATCTCCTGCCGGAGGACAAGGTGCAGGCGATCCGCGAGCTGGTGGACGAGGGTGAACAGGTCGTCATGGTCGGCGATGGCACCAACGACGCGCCCGCGCTCGGCACGGCGACGGTGGGCATTGCGCTGGCCGGACACGGCGGTGGAATCACGGCCGAGGCGGCCGACATCGTGGTGCTCGCCGACGATCTCGGCCGAGTCGTGTCAGCGATACGCATCGCGCGCCGCACGATCCGGATCGCCCATCAGAGCATCTGGGTCGGCCTCGGGCTGAGCGGAGTGGCGATGGGATTCGCGGCTGCCGGGATGATCCCGCCCATCACCGGCGCTCTGCTCCAGGAGGCGATCGACGTCGCCGTGATTCTCAACGCACTCCGGTCGAGCCGGACGCCGGCAGGTGATCATCCGGCCACCCTTCATCCCGTGTAGCGCAGGATGTCGCTGCGATTGGCGGCACCACTTGCCTTCGGATGCTGCAGGATGCCACTCTCGGAGATGCCAAACCGCATTGTCCGTCCAGACCTCGATCGCGCGTGACGAAGCAGCCGTCCGATTCGCCAAGCATGCCGAATGTGACAGACCGCACCTCGCCGGAAGAGCGGGTCGGCGCCGAGGCCGTCCGGCTCGTCGAGGGGGGAGTGCGCCAGTCAGAGGCGCATCTCGCCGGCATCATCTCGCTCGCTACCGACGCCATCGTCTCGGTCGATGCACACTATCGGATCGTGCTGTTCAACACGGGGGCAGAGCGGATCTTCGGATACACCGCCGACGAGATCCACGGTCAGCAGCTCGACGTCCTGATCCCCGAGCGGTACCGCGCCCGGCACAACGACCATCTCGACGCCTTCGCGAAGACGTCGGTCTCTGCGCGGCGGATGGGCGAGCGGAACTCGATCTTCGGCCGCCGGAAGAACGGCGAGATATTTCCCGCAGAGGCGGCGATCTCGAAGATCGACGTCGATGGCGGGCGCTACTTCACGGCGGTGCTGCGCGACATCAGCGCGCAGGTCGAGTCAGAGGCCGAGCGCGAGCGGCTGCTGGCCCACGCGGAACGGGCGCGAACGATGGCGGAAGTCGCGCAGGCGCGCGCCCAGGACGCGGAGCAGCGCGCACGCTTTCTCGCCGATGCCAGCGTCGTCCTCGACAACTCTCTCGACCACGAGGAAACGCTGCGCTCCATCGCGCGACTCGTCGTTCCGCAAATGGCCGCGTTCGCGATCATCGATGTGGTAGATGAGCACGACGTGATGCGACGGCTTGACGTCGTGCACCGTGATCCCGGCAAACGGGAGCTCGCGCGCCGGCTTCGAGAAATCCCCCTCGACCGATCGCGACCACACCTCGGCTGGCATGTGCGCCAGACTCTGGAGCCCCAGTACACGCCAGAGGTGACACCGGAGATCCTGAAGAGCTGGGCCGGGAACGACGAGCACCTCACCCTGCTGCAGGCACTGGCACCGACCTCCTTCATGGCCGTTCCGATGGTCGCGCGCGGGCGCCTGCTCGGCACGATTGGGCTCGCGCTGGACGATCCGGCTCGACGGTATTCACCCGATGACGTACGGCTCGCGGACGAGCTGGCCCGGCGCGTCGCGATCGCTGTCGACAACGCCCGCCTCTACGCCGAGGCGCAGCGCGCCACTCATCTCCGGAACGAGATCCTCGGCGTCGTCTCGCACGATCTGCGCAATCCATTGAGTGTGATCTCGATGTGCGGAGCCCGGCTCGCCGGCGAGGATGATCTCGACCGCGAGGGCGCGGCGGAGATCGGAAAGACGATCCAGGATGCGGCTGCCTGGACGCAGCGCCTCGTCGCGGACCTGCTCGACATAGCGAGCATCGAGGCGGGCAAGCTCTCCGTACAGCGGCGCCCGCATGACCCGGTGATCGTCGCTGCCCGGAGCGCCATGGCTTTCGAGCACGTCGCGGCGGAGCGCGACATCGAGCTCGAGGTCGTCACGCCGGACGTGATGGCCCCGATCGCGGCCGACGAGCACCGGATCATCCAGGTACTATCGAACATGCTTCAGAACGCGATCAAGTTCACCAATCGCGGCGGCCGTGTGCGCCTCGAGGTCGCCGACCAGGGGGATTTCGTGAGGTTCTCCGTGCGTGACACCGGGTGCGGAATCCTCCCGGATCAGATGCCGCGCGTCTTCGACCGGTTCTGGCAGGCCGACCAGCGGGCGAGCGTGCGCGGATCCGGGCTGGGGCTGAGCATTGCCAAGGGGATCATCGACGCGCACGGGGGCCGGATCGGCGTCGAAAGCGAGGTGGGGGTGGGTAGTACCTTCTTCTTCACGGTTCCGCAGGCGAAATAGGGCCCCGCCGCCGTACCCGAGGCGTGGCGACTGTCAGAGATTCCCCTACATCCGGCTCGGGTAAATCAGCAGAAAGATTCGTCCCCTCGCCCGACAGAGGCGCAGCCCTCGGGGGGTAGGTTGGTGGGCACACAACCCGTCCAACCAAACGAGGGTCAATTCGCATGTCGATAAATGGAAGGCTGCCCGACGAGATCACGACGCTCCTGAACGCGGCCGGTACCCGACGCGCGTTCCTGCGGAACTCGGCTGTCACGGTCGGCGCGCTCGCCGCCTGCAAGGCCGCTGGCCAGGAGGCCCAGGGCAGCAAAGTCGCCCAGGACAGCGACCATAGTGGCGGCACGACCGCGCCGCATCCGGCAAACCCCGCCGCGGCCGTCGCCATGGCAGCCGAAGAGATGGACCGGATGCACGAGGCGGGAGTCAAGGCCTTTCCCGCGAAGACCGAAGGCGTTGGCAACCAGCTCTTCGCCCCGCGAATGGACAAGGACGTGAAGGTCTTCGACCTCACCGCGTCGAAGGTGCAGTGGGAGGTGGAGCCGGGGCGGAAGGTCGAGGCGTGGAGTTACAACGGCCAGGTGCCGGGACCGCAGATCCGTGTTCGCGAGGGCGATCGGGTCCGCGTCAACCTGAAGAACGAGCTGACAGAGTCGACGGCCATCCACTTTCACGGCCTCGAGATCCCCAACGACCAGGACGGCGTTCCATTCATCACGCAGCCTCCGATCAAGCCGGGTGCGTCGTACACCTACGAGTTCACCGTGACGAACGCCGGCTCGCACATGTACCACTCGCACCACAATGCCGCGAAGCAGGTCGGGCTTGGCCTGCTCGGCGCGTTCGTGGTCGAGCCGCGCCGTCCGCGCCCCATCGAGAAGGTGGACGTTGACCACGTCATGATCCTGAACGACGGAATGCACGGCTACACCCTGAACGGGAAGGGATTTCCGGCGACAGCACCGATCGTCGCGAAGCTGGGCCAGAAGGTGCGGGTGCGCTTCATGAACGAAGGCATGATGATCCACCCGATGCACCTCCACGGCATGCACATGACGGTGATCGACAAGGACGGGTGGCCGCAGCCCGCTCCCTGGAAGTGCGACACGCTGAACGTCGCGCCCGGCGAGCGGTGGGATGTGATCGTGAACTGCAACAACCCCGGTGTGTGGGCGTTCCATTGCCACGTGCTTCCGCACGCCGAGTCGCAGCACGGGATGTTCGGCATGGTGACGGCACTCATCGTGGAGAAGTAGGGTGAGGGGACCCGCTGCGATGCAGGTTGGAGGGCGGTCGTACCGCATCCGGCTCGGTCCCACGTTCGTGGCCCGCTGGTGGACGCGCGCGCTCGGGCTTCCGCTCGCCTGGAAGGTCGCAGGGGCGAATGGGATCATCGTCCTCGCCGCACTCGCGACAGCGATGACTCGCCATGGCTCCACGGCGGCCGATCGCGAGGCGCTGATGATTCTCGCGCTCGCGATGGTGGGCGGCCTGCTCGTGAACATCGCGCTCGTCGTGCTGGCGCTGAGGCCGTTGCGTGAGCTCGAAGAGACCGCGGCGCACGTCCGTCAGGGCGCCCTGCACGCCCGCGTGGCGCCGTCGCCCCTTGCCGACCGCACCGTGAGACGCGTCGGCGACGCGATCAATCTCCTGCTCGATGAGCTCGTGGCCGATCGTGCCAGGGCGCGGCGACTTGCGACCGAGGTCATTCGTGCCGGCGACCGCGAGCGCGCGAGGCTCGCGCGCGAGCTGCATGACTCTACCGCCCAGACGCTGTCCGCAGTGGTGATGCAGCTGGCCGTGACGATCCGCACCGTCGAGCCCGGGGAGACCGCCCACCGGCTCGAGATGGTGCGGGAGGCCGTCGTGGATGCCCTGGAGGAGGTGCGGCTGCTCTCGCACACCGTTCACCCGCGCGTGCTCGATGACCTGGGACTGTCGGCGGCGCTGCGGCACCTTGGGCGAGAGTTGGCGCTGCACCAGAACCTCACGATCACCGTCGATGTCCCGCCGACCACGGAGGCGGTGCCGCCGGCGATTGCGTCGGTGCTCTACAGGGTCGCCCAGGAGGCTCTCACCAACGCGGTGCGGCATGGCTCGCCGAGGTCGATCGAGGTGTGTCTCCAGGTCGATGGCCGGGCCGCTACCGTGGAGGTCGCCGACGATGGCGACGGTTTCGAGGCGACCACCGCTACGCGAAACAGCTCCGGCCTCGGTATCTTCTCGATGCGCGAACGAGTAGCGCTGGTGGACGGTGTGTTCGACCTGGTCAGCGGACCGGGCAGGGGAACGCGGGTCCGGGCCACCGTACCACTTGAAAACACGAATTCACTCCGAGGAGTGGCACCATGAGTGGAGACATCATCCGGATCGTGCTCGCCGACGATCATGCGGTCGTTCGGGCTGGCCTCAAGGCGGTGCTCGGCGCCGCGCGCGACATGGAGGTCGTAGGCGAGGCCTCCAACGGGCTCGAGGCGGTCGCGCTCGCGGAGCGGTTGACTCCAGATGTCATCGTCATGGATCTCTCGATGGACCAGATGGACGGAAGCACCGCGACCAGGGAGATCGTGGCGAAGGGGCTGCCGTCGCGGGTGCTCGTCCTGACGATGCACGCAGAGGAGGAGTACCTCATCCAGGTGCTCGAGGCCGGAGCAGCCGGGTATCTCGTGAAGAGCGCGGCCGATCGCGAGCTCGTCGATGCGGTACGCACCGTCGCCAAGGGTGATCTCTTCGTCCGTCCAGGCGCCGCGCGGGTGCTGGCGAAAGGACTGACGCGAAAGGATCCGGCCAAGGCGGAGCGCGAGCGGTACGAGAAGCTGACGGAGCGCGAGCGAGACGTGCTTCGGCTGGTGGCGGAGGGCTATTCGGCGCCGGAGATCGGCGAAAAGCTGTTCATCAGCCCCAAGACGGTCGATACGTACAAGCAGCGCATTCACGAGAAGATGGGACTCTCGCATCGCGCGGCGTACGTGCAGCTCGCCCTCCGGCTCGGACTGCTGGCCGGCTGATCCGGCCCACGTGACTGGGGAGGCACCGAGCTCGGGCCGGTAGCTCGAGATCTTTCCGGGGATGCATCGTGACGGCTCCGCGAGCTGGGCCGCCTGTCAGGCATTCCCTGACCCCCGGCATCCCGATCCCCCTCCTCCTTTTCGGGGCTATTCCCGGCTGCCCCCCTTCAACCGTTCCGCCATTGTTCCTTCACGAGGTTGATCCCACAGAGGAGCGCGGAATGGGAAGTTCGGGACATGGCATTTGGAGAGCGGGACGCGGCACACGCCGCGCGATCATCCTTGTGGCGATGCTCTCCTCCATCGCGGGCGGGTCCGCCATGGCCCAAACCGGCGAAGCGCTCGCATACGCCGGTGCCGGACCACGGACCGCTGAGCCGAAGGGGACTCCGGCCGAGCGGCCGTTCGCCGTAGGGGAGCGGCTGATTTACGGCGTACGGATCGGGAGCATGGGAGTCGTCGGAAAGGGGGAGATGTCGATCAGCGGCCCGGTGGAGGTCCGGGGGGTTGCGGTAATGTTGCTCAGGTCCGAGATGCGGGCGGGGATCGGACCGCTCAAGGGGTCCGGACGCACGCAATCATGGCTCGACGCCGATCGCATGGCGGCGCTTCGCTTCGTGAAGGTCGAACGCAGGATCTTCTCGCGGTATCGCGATAGCGTCGAGGTGTTCCCGGATGCCCAGCGATGGACGGCGGCGGATCGGACCGGCGGTGCGACCCTGACCAACGCCCCGCTCGATGAGCTGTCCTTCATCTACTTCATTAGAACACTGCCGCTCAACCGGGACACCATCTTCGAGGTCAGCCGGCACTTCGATGCGGAGCGCAACCCGGTGGGGCTCCGCATCCTCGGCCGCGAGACCATCTCGACCCCGGCCGGGCACTTCGCCGTCGTGCTGGTCGAGATGCGGGTGAAGGATCCGCACAACTACCGCGGCGAGGGAGTCATCCGCGTCCATCTCACCGACGATGCGTGCCGGCTGCCTGTCCGAATCGAGAGCGTGATACCGGACGTCGGGAAGACCGTGCTGACGCTCGAGTCGGCTTTCCGGCCCGACGGTCGGTGCTGCGCCACCGTCCAGTAGCCCGGCATCCGCCGGTGCGGGGACAGTCCAGTAGCCTGGCATCCGCCGGGTATTCCGGTCCGACGGCCGATTGCGGCACCGACTCCCCACTAGTGACCTGATTGCGAGAACCGGATAGCAGTCGGCGACGAAGCCACCGCAACTGCAACTGCAACCGCAGGGGAAGAACGATTGAACGGATTTCAACGGATCATGCGGATCTGGTCCGACCTGAGTCCACCATCATCGCTCCATCGGGCATCGCGCTGCTGTTTTTCCGGTGGGCGGGGCCTCATCCGGCTGATCCGGTTCATCCGCTGAATCGTTCATCCATCGTTGTTGATCCTGGTGTTCTTGCTTCGGTCACGTCCTCCTATGTGGCGCAAGACGGGTTGATCCTGGTGTTGATCCTGGTGTTTGCGTCTGGCATCGGAGGATCCGAACCCGGACGATCCGAAACCGCTGTCACAATGACGCTGCCAGCCCACCAGCCGGCGTCCGGCGGGGATCCCGGCCCTCGGGGAATTCCCTACACGGCCCGAATTCGCACCCTACAAACGTTCCGAATCCCGCCCGACTGAAGCGGGGCCCTCCAACATCGAGATTACCCTCACGAATCGCGCAGGGGCGCGGCTCGGATGTCTCACCGATGAAGGAGAACTACAGATGCTCAGGCTCGAGAGAAGGCTCATGATCGCGGCACTCGGCGTCACGCCGCTACTCGCAGGTTGGGCGGCGGTTGCCCGCCTCAACCTCCAGCCCGATAGCCAGCTCTGGGTTGAGGGAACGTCCACAGTTCGCGACTTCAAGTGCTCCGCTCGCTCGCTGGACGCGACCATATCCACGACTCGCGCAGATGCCGCCACCGCACTGTACGCCGGCGAGAAGGCGGTGACCGCCGTGTCCTTCCGGATTCCGGCGGCAGAGCTCGACTGCAGGAACGGACAGATGAACGATCACATGCTGAAGGCGCTGAAGGCCGGTGCCAACCCGACGATCGTGTTCGACCTCGCGGGCTACGATCTGCTCGATGCAAATGGCAAGGTCCAGGCGAATCTCACGGGCACGCTGAGCCTCGGCGGTGTGGCCAGGCCGATCACCCTCGCCGCCAACCTGGTTCAGGAAGTCGGGGGCGGTGTGCGCGTCAAGGGTGTGTACGACCTTCGGATGACCGACTACGGCCTCAAGCCACCCTCGCTCATGATGGGGACGATGAGGGTGAACGATCTGGTCAAGGTCAATTTCGACCTCGTGCTGAAGGACTGAGCTCGACCAGCTGGACTGACGACTCCATACGGAGTCGTCAGGCGAATCGATAAAACGAGGGCCTGGTCAGTGGGCCCGAACACCTATGGAGAAAGAGATCATGCGTACCAATCGCTCGTTCGTTCTGACCGCAGCCGCAATGCTGCTCGCGCTTCCCGCCGGAGCCCAGCAGGGCGCCCCGGCCCCCGATACCACCACAGTCACGACGACCGTGATCCCGGCTCCGGCCACGCCCGAGTCGACGCCGGCTGCGCCGAAGAGCGCCGGCTGGGCCGCCCCGATCGAGCTGCAGAACTTCCGCCCGCTCGATCAGCGCGGCATCAACATGTTCGAAACACCAAAGGATGACACCGTCGGCTACAACGGCTTCAAGCTGAGCTGGGGCGCGGCGTTCACCCAGCAGTTCCAGTCGCTCGATCATGAAACGGGCGCTGCCTCGCGCGTCGTCAACGGCGTCGAGCAGAACCGACTCACCGAGATCGGCGCCGGCTTCAACAACGCGAACGCCAACCTCTACCTCGGCGCTCAGCTGGCGCCCGGAATCCGCGTCGCGCTCACGAGCTACCTCTCGTCGCGTCACCACAGTGAGACCTGGGTGAAGGACGGTTATCTGCTCATTGACAAGTCGCCGATCGAGTTCCTCCCCTTCCAGGTGATCATGGCGCTGACGACCGTGAAGGTCGGGCACTTCGAGGTCAACTACGGTGATGCGCACTTCCGCCGCAGCGACAACGGCAACGCGATCTACAACCCGTTCGTCGGCAATCTGATCATGGACGCGTTCACGACGGAGATCGGCGGTGAAGTGCTCGTTCGCGCCGGCGGCTTCCTGGCGATGGGCACGATCACCGGCGGCGAGATCCGCGGCAACGTCACCCGTCCCGATGACCGGTCGTTGGCCTTCATCTCGAAGCTCGGCTATGACAAGCAGCTGAACGAGGACCTTCGCGTTCGCCTTACCGGCTCGACCTTCATGCAGGCGAAGGCGGTCAGCAACACTCTGTACGCAGGGGATCGTGCCGGCAGCCGCTACTACTGGGTGATCGAGAACGACGCCCCGACGACCACCGAATCGGCGAACTTCCGGTCGGGCATGATCAACCCGGGGTTCGGCAGCAAGATCAAGTCGTACATGATCAATCCCTTCGTCAAGTTCCAGGGCCTCGAGTTCTTCGGCACCATCGAGAAGGCGAGCGGACGCGCTGCCACAGAGGCGACCACCCGCGACATTGACCAGTACGCGGGCGAGGTGATCTACCGCTTCCTCAAGGGTGAGCAGCTCTACGTCGCCGCGAAGTACAACACGCTCCAAGGCGAGCTCGCCGGAATCGCAAACGACATCAGCGTCGATCGCACCCAGCTCGCGGCCGGCTGGTTCATCACCCCGGGCCTTCTGCTCAAGGCGGAGTACGTGACCCAGAAGTACAGCGACTTCCCGGCGCTCGACATTCGGAACGGCGCGAAGTTCAACGGCTTCATGGTAGAGGGCGTGGTGGCCTTCTGACGAGATGACCTCCGCCGCTCCTTCGGATCGATTCCGGAGGAGCCCCGGAAGGACGGCGGTGGCGTACCAGCCTGGTATGCCACCGCCTTTTTGATGGTGCCCGTCCCTCGTAAATGGGCAAGCCTCGAATCCGACGGAAAGATCTCGCCGATCCGCAGGATGACCAGGCAGCCGGAGAAGAGACCGATCCTCCGACCGCCCGCCCCACCCGTCGCAGTGGACACACCTCAGATGCGGCGGTGGTCAGGGAAGGCCTCGAACTCCTGCCATCGGTGCTGCGGCAGGATCGTCAGGACAGGACGTATCGTTTCGAGCGCAGACTCGAACAGCGAGAGCTGATCGGCATCGGCGAACACGCTCGCGAAGTCCTGAGGAGTGAAGGCGCGCGAGAGACGCGCCGCGTACGTGTCCCGAAGGAGCCGAACGTAATACTCGACGTCATAGTCGCGAGGACCGCTCGTCCCGGCCTCGCCTTCGGACGACGGAACGACACCACCTTCTCCGTTCTGCCGGCGATACACACGAATGCGGTCGCCGACCTGCCATGCGACCTGTCCACTCGCGATGAGCGCCTCGTACGCGAGCTCGCGTCGCTTGCCGCGAGAGGCGAGGTACCTCTCCGGAGACTTCGTGAGGCGTACCCGCGACGAGACGTCGTGCGTCGACAGGGAACGGGTCCGAAGCGCTGCGATGAACGCGAGATAGATGGTGCGTACCTCGACGATGTCGCTGACGAGAAGCTTCGAGATGGCGCGCCGAAGAAAGGCGGTTCCAAAGGGCTCAGACCGGCTCGATCGAAAGGCAACGCCTCGAAGCAGCAGCGTGCCGTCGTATCCGAGGAGTGCGTAGTTCTTGGGCTCGTGCGAGAGCATTGCGGCGTACCGCCCATCGAACTCGAGCTGGACCAGCGGCGGCAGCAGCGCGCCGACATCGGACACGACGCGCCGCTCATCCGCCTCGCTCCATGTACCGGGCACGGAGAAGTAGACACCGTCGGTGTCCGCCTCGAGCAGCGTGACGCCGCGCGACCGCAGCGCGCCGCACATCAGCTCGAGGACCTCGCGCCCGCGGCGTGTGACCTCGTTGGCCGCGTGAACATCGGCGAACCGGGTCAACCCGCCGGCTGCGAGATACCCGTACGCCGAGTTGACGACGAGCTTCATCGCCGCCGACATCGCCTCGTGCGTGAACCGCTCCGCCGACCCGGGCGCGCACGC
>JBGTMW010000288.1:0-4636 GCA_041743365.1 Gemmatimonadaceae bacterium | reverse complement strand
CTCACCTCCATCGCGCGCCGGCGCAGAGCCCGCAGGCGGCTGCTTTCCCTGCTGCGAGCCCTGTCGCGACTGGGCTGGGGCCGCTTCGCTCTTCGCAACCTTCTGCTGAGCGGGTGCGGCTTCGCTTTTCGCTGCCTTCTGCTGAGCGGGTGCCGATGCCTCACCCCGGGACTCGTCGAGTGAGCCTGAAGCCGACGTGGTTGACGGCGCGGCCGCCTTTTCGCCGGCTCCGCCGACGAGCTGATCGATGTTCTCGTCGGCGGCAGCGATGACACCCAGCAGTGTGCCGACCGCGGAGGAATCACCCTCGGCTGCCAGCTGCTTTCGCAGCACGCCGTCTCCCCGGGCGACGAGCTCCATGACCGCCTTGTCCGTCTCGACTTCGGCGAGGACATCTCCGTTCTTTACCGCGTCGCCTTCGGACTTGAGCCACTTGACGAGGCGTCCCTCCTCCATCGTGGGGGATAGTGCCTCCATCACAACCTTGGTCGCCATGGTGTCCTATCGCTCGTCGAGGTACATGACCTTGCGCACCGCGGCGATCGCTTTTGCCGCGTCGGGCTTGGCCGCCTTTTCCAGGTTCTTTGCGTAGGGCATGGGCGCGTCGGCCTGGTGTACCCGGAGAACCGGCGCGTCGAGATCGTCGAAGCACTCGCGCTGGATGTAATCGGCCACCTGCGCGCCGACGCCGCAGATTTCCCAGCCTTCCTCGAGGATAACGGCGCGGTTGGTCTTGCGGACCGACTCGTATATGGCCTCGGTGTCCATAGGCCGGATCGTGCGGAGATCGACGACGTCGACGTTGATGCCATCCTTCGCGAGCGTATCGGCGACCTGCATCCCCACGAGCGCCATCTTGCCGTGACAGATGATCGAGCAGTGATCTCCCTCTCTCTTGAGGTCCGCCACGCCGAGCGGAACGACGTAATCGTCGTCGGGCACTTCACCCTTGGTGTTGTAGAGCATCTCGCCCTCCAGCACCATCACCGGATTGTCGTCGCGAAGGGCGCTCTTGAGCAGCCCCTTCGCATCGTACGGGGTCGCGGGGCACACGACCTTGAGCCCCGGGATGTGCGCCAGCCACGACTCCCAGGCCTGGGAGTGCTGCGCCGCCAGCTGAAGCGCCGCGCCGTTCGGCCCGCGGAACACGATCGGCATCGGGTACTGTCCGCCGGACATGTAGAGCATCTTGGCAGCGGAGTTCACCACCTGATCCAGCGCCAGCAGCGCGAAGTTCCAGGTCATGAACTCGATGATCGGACGCAGGCCGACCATCGCGGCACCGACGCCGACTCCAGCGAAGCCGAGCTCGGTGATGGGCGTGTCGACGATGCGCATCTCGCCGAACTCCTCGAGCAGCCCCTTGGAGACCTTGTACGCGCCCTGGTAGACGCCGACCTCCTCGCCCATGAGGAAGACGCGGTCGTCGCGGCGCAATTCGTCGCGCAACGCGTTGTTCAGGGCGTCACGATATGTGATTACAGGCATTGAGAGACGGTTGGGAAGGTCACTGACTCAGCGCGACCCGGAGGACGCGGCTTCCTGCCGAGCGGAGGATTCGTCGGATCCCTCGGCGCCGGATTCCGTATCGACGAGGACATCCTCCAGCAGGGCGTCGATCGAGGGTTCGGGGCTCTCATCGGCGAACGCCAGCGCGTCCTCCACGATGCCCTTGAGCTCGGCGTCGAGCTCATCGAAACGTGCGTCGTCGATCTGGCCAGCTTCCTCCATGTGCCGGCGGAGAATCACGATCGGATCGCGCTTCATGTTCTCCTCGAGTTCTTCCTTCTTCCGGTAGGTACCGCTCGCAGCATCGGACATGGAGTGTCCCATGAAGCGGAAGGTGCGCGCCTCGAGCAGGGTTGGCGTCCGCTCGGAGCGCGCGAGGGCGATTGCGCGCTGCATCGCATCACGAACCGCGAAAACGTCCTGGCCGTCGACCGCCTCGCCGGGGATGTTGTACGCCGAGGCCCGCTGGGTGAGATCGGCTACCGACGAGGCTCGGGTGACGGCGGTGCCCATCCCGTACAGGTTGTTCTCGATGAGGTACACCACGGGCAGCTTCCAGAGCGACGCCATGTTGAGCGACTCGTGGAACGCGCCGTTGTTCACCGCGGCCTCACCGAAGAAGCAGAGGCACACCTGGTCGCCATCCCGGTACTTGATGGCGAAGCCGACGCCGGTGGCCAGCGCGATGTGAGCCCCAACGATGCCGTGGCCACCGAGGAAGTTGCGCTCGCGATCGAACAGGTGCATCGACCCTCCCTTGCCCCGCGAGCATCCGTCGGACCGGCCGTAGAGCTCCGCCATCACGCTGCGCGGCGAGATCCCGCGCGCGAGCGCCTGGCCATGATCGCGATACGTGGTGACCACGTAGTCGTCATCGCGCAGCACGGATATCGCGCCTGTGCCGACGGCTTCCTGGCCTATGTACAGGTGACAGAACCCGCCGATCTTCCCGAGCGCGTACGCTTCAGCCGTTCGCTCCTCGAACCGTCGCTGGAGCAGCATCGACCGGAGCAGCTCCCAGTTGAGCTCCGGATCGGACCTGCCGTTGAGGCTGGCCCGCCTGGAGCCGGATTCCTTCGTGTCGGTCTTCTTCTTCGCCATTCGGATACCGTGAAGTCGTCGCGCGCAAGTGCGCGGCGAAGTGTAGGGTGAAGGCTAGACGCCGGCGGCCTGGACCTGCTCCCAGGCGTGATAGCTCGAGCGGACCAGCGGGCCCGATTCGACGTGCCTGTAGCCCATCGCCATGCCGGCATCCCGCAGCGCGCGGAACTCGTCGGGGGTGACGTAGCGATCGAGTGGCATGTGCTTCGCCGAGGGGCGGAGGTACTGCCCGAGCGTGAGGATGTCCACGTCCACTTCGCGCAGCTCCCGCATGGTCTGGAGGACTTCCTCGATCGTCTCACCGAGCCCGAGGATGATCCCCGTCTTCGTCGGAATGTCGGGAGCGATGCGCTTCGCGACCCTGAATATCTCGAGGACGCGTGAATAGCGCCCTCCCGGACGCGCGCGACGAAAGAGCCTGGGCACGGTCTCCGTGTTGTGATTGTAGATCTCCGGCCTGGCCTCCAGGACGGTCCGTATGCTCTTCTCGTTTCCCTGGAAATCGGGGACGAGAACCTCCACGGAGCAGTCGGGAACGCGCGCGTGAATCTGGCGAATCGTCTCCGCGAAAGCCCACGCACCGAAGTCCGGCAGGTCGTCGCGGTCCACGGAGGTGATCACCGCATGCTGGAGACGCATTTCTCCGATCGCCCGTCCGACGCGGTCCGGCTCGGTCATGTCGTACCGGGGCGGGCGTCCGTGCGAAACGGCGCAGTAGGCGCAGTTACGCGTGCAGACGTCGCCGAGGATCATGAACGTCGCGGTGCCATTATCCCAGCACTCGCCGACGTTGGGGCAATGCGCTTCCTCGCAAACCGTGTGGAGGTCTAGCTCGCGCATGAGATTCCTGAGACGCGAATAGCCGGGCCCCCCGGGTGCCCGCACCTTGAGCCAGGACGGCTTGCGGTCGGGGAGGGGATCGGCTCGATGACGTCCCAGAATCTGATAGAGCGGCTCGGCCATGCGTCGGTGCCGGGAGGGAGATGCAGGGGGAGTCCGTGAATGTATGCCGCTGCCTCGACGAGTGGTAGGCGAGTGGCGCCCCTTGCGCGGATATGTTCGCGGGGACCCGGAGCGATCGCCGCTACCCGGAGAAGCGCGTGATCGAGAGCGACGTGATGTCGGCTGGCGGAGGCGCTCCGCGAACGACGGCGGAGACGCAGTCCGCCGTGAGCGGCGCCATCAATATGCCGTTGCGGGAGTGACCGCACGCGTAGATGAGCGCCGGCTCTGAAGGGTCGGGGCCGATGATCGGGAGCAGGTCCGGCGTCATTGGACGGAGTCCGGACCAGTGTCGCAGCGGTACGACGTCGCGCATCGAGGGAAGTATCTCCGCGACAGTGCGACGAAGGCGCTCCATGGCGGCGGGTGTCGTCCCGGTGTCGAAGCCGACCTGCTCGGTGGTGGCGCCCACGAGTGTCTCGCGCCGGGCGGCCTGGCGACGCGAGGGGCGCGGAACGATGTAGCCACGCGGCCCGAAGATGACATGACGCAGGCCGACCGACGGATAGGCGAGCATTTGACCGCGGGCGGGAGCGACGGGCATTTCACCTGGAAGGCCGGGAAGGCGCGATACCCATGCGCCAGCCGCCACGATGACTCGACGAGCGTGATACGTCGCGCCATCGGCCGAGCGAACGGCACCGCTGTTCGCATCGAGGTCGATGCCTGCAGCAGTCGAATCGATCAGCGTGCATCGGGCGCTCGTCTCGCAGTAGCGGCGAAGAGCTTCCAGGAGGAGCACGTTGTCCACCGCGCCGTCACGGGGATGGTGGACGGCGCCCAGCGCATGAGCGAGCGCGGGCTCGACGTCCTTCAGTTCATCGGCATCGAGCCAGCTCGCGGAACGAGGCATTGCGCGACGGAGCCCGCGGACTCCAGCAGGCGTGATCGCGACCTGGAGAATGCCGTGGGAGTCCAGTGAAACGTCCGTGCCGGTTTCGGCGCGCAGCCAGGCCACGTACTCCGGGTATCGGTCGCGCGCCGCGACCGCGAAGGCATGGGCGGGCCCGTCGGTGCGATCCAC
>JBGTMW010000287.1:0-18758 GCA_041743365.1 Gemmatimonadaceae bacterium | reverse complement strand
CCGCGGTGCTCCTGATCGTCGCGTCATCCGGCATCACCGCGCTCGTCGTGCGCGCGCCGAACGAAAGCATTGCCCGGGAGCCGGCGGCGGGCGCGCCGGCATCCGAGGTGCGGAACGTCGCCGGGTTCAGCACCGACGAATACGACCGGTTGGATCGCGACCTCGCCGCCAGGATCGCGTCGGAGCGCGTGAAGCTTCAGCCCGAGACGCTGGCGAAGGTGGAGCGCAACCTCGCCATCATTGACGCGGCCATCGCCGAGATCCGTGAGGCTCTCCGGGAGGATCCGGGAAACGAGGCGCTGCATCAGCTCCTGAAGGCCTCGTACGGCCAGAAGGCGGCGTTGGTGCGGCAGGTATCCCAGACATGATGGCGCTTGGATCTCTTCGGCCATGGCCGTTGCTGACGATGTGCGCGGCGCTCCTTGCCCTTTCTTCGCCGGTCAATGCGCAGCAGTCGGTGCAGCGTCGCATCGCGCTCGCGAGAGATGCGTCAATAAAGGTGTGGGTCCCCGCGGGCAGCATCCGCGTGATCGGCTGGGATCGCGACTCCCTGGTGGTCGAAGGTTCGATAGGAGCCTGGGACACGTTCTACTTCGGCGGTGGTGGATCGGCCGCCAAGTTCGGCCTGGATGATCCGCCGAAGGGCGGCGAGCATCAGCCCGCGAGGCTCGTTGCGTACGTCCCCCGTGGAGCGACGGTCAGTGTTCGCACGGTGAGCGCATCGATCGAGGGCACCGACGTCTCCGGCTGGTTCAACACGGTCGGCGGGAACATCGACATCTCCGGAAGCGCCCGCGAAGTGCAGGTCGAGGCCATGGATGGTTCGATATCGCTCTCGGTCGCCGCGCCGTACGCTCGCGCGCGAACCGGGAGCGGCACTCTCTCCGTAGCGGGCCGGGTCGAGGACCTGGGCGTGGCGAGCGTGAGCGGGCCGATCACCGTCACATCCCAGGGGATCGGTCGCGGGCGAATCGAGTCGGTCACCGGGGCGATAGTCTTTTCGGCGCCGCTCGACGGCGGCCCTGCCATCGACATCGACAATCATGGTGGGTCGGTCGAGCTGCGCCTCGCATCGAACGTCGCCGCCGATTTCGAGCTCACGAGCGTTGCGGGGTCGATCACCAACTTCTTCGACGGGCGCCTGCCCACGACCGGCCGCAAGGGTCGCGGTCAGGAGCTGGCCTTCACCACCGATCCCAAGGGGGCGCAGGTGATCGTCAGGACGTTCAAGGCGCCCATCACCCTGCGCAAGCGCTGAACACCGGCGCGCCGCTACCGACGATTCGTCTTTCCCAATAAGCGCAGCCGCTCCCGGCGGCATCTCATTGAAGTCAGTGAACGCAATCATGACTCAAACCGGGACAGCCGCCATGCCAAGAAAGACGATTCGCCTCACAGCCGGACTTCTCACGGTCGCCGCGGTACTGGCGATGTCTCCACCGCCCGTGGGACCGCCCTGGATCTCGGTCGAATATCCTCCGAGCCCCTTCGACGCCACGACACGGGATGCATTCCTCCTCGTCCACGCCTACCACCACGGCACGCCTGCAAGCTTCCCGGTCAACGGGAAGGCCGAGGGTATCGTTGCCGGAACGCGTCGCTCAGTCGAGTTGAGCTTCACGCGCACATCGCGTGCTGGCGTCTACGCCCTCAAAAAGCAGTGGCCCGAGCAGGGCAACTGGGTGCTCGCGATCGCCGTCGAGGATGCACAGTCCAAGGCGGGAGCACTCATCGAGCTCGGCCCGCGCGGCGATGTCGCCAAGGTCACCGTTCCGACCAGCCGTCGCGACGGCTGGATGATACCGCGCGCGATCACGAACGCCGAGATCGAGAGCGCGCTGCGCAGCCAGGCCGCAGTGGCCTCGCGAGCCCCATAGGCGGCGAACGGCGATCCGCCGGCTGGATGCCGAGGGCAGTGTGCTCTGTGTCCAGCTTGTCCAGAAGCGTCACCCCGCTGAGCGCCCCCGAAGAGTCGAGCGGAACGATGACGGTGCGCGATGCGACTCCCCAGCGGTATTGCTCGAACGTCGTGATCTCGAGCGCGTCCCGGGGGCGACCCGTGACGATGAGCAGCCCGCCCCTCTTCTTCTCGTCTTCGGCGGCATCGAAAATCCATGAAATGGGCACACGCTCCTGAACATTCGCCGTGTCGGCTACGATCGAGGCTGCCCAGGTGACCGCTCCCCACCACCGCTCGGTCGCGTACGTGCCGGCATACTGCACGCCGAGGACGATCGCGCTGGTGGAACCCGGCACCACGCTCTCGATCTCGTGGACTTCGGTCGCGAGCGCCTCGTCGTCGACCGCTATCCGGCGCGTGTCGCGGTAGGAGCCGTTGGGTGTGTGTCGCGCGATGACGATGTCCGCGGGCGCGCGGCAGTGGGCCTCGGGACGTAGATCGCGGGCGCGCGCACCGGAGACCTCCATGCGCGCCGGTAGATGAACAGCGAAGACACGCGGTGAATCGGAGGCGTAGTCGTCGTTCGCCGGCCTGAGGTCCACGAGCTCGGGGCGCCCGGACGGATCAGTGATCCACGTTCCCTCTCCGATTATCAACCGCCATCCGGGGTAGGCCGCCGCGACGGCCGCCTCGAACAGCGACGCGGTCTCGGGGGAAAGCGCTTCCCGCGTCGAGCTGCCCGGGCGGGGGAGGTCGGCCTCGAGCGGCTCACAGAGTGCTAACGGTGGTCCGGCGCGCCTTGCACCGGGCGTGAGGCTCGAGTCGCCTACTTCGGGGGTGTTGGCCATTCGCATGACTGCGGCGGTGTACTCGAGCTCGTTCGCGTCGACGAGTCCGTTCACCTGGAGCACGAGCCGCGCGACCGGCCCCGAGCTCGCGATGCGCTCGACCGACTGTTCGTCGGCAACGGCGATGATGCTCGGCGAGTTGCCCAGGCGACCGTAGCGGATGGAGGCGCTCCATCGACGGTTCCCCGACCGCCAACGGGTGACGCTGCTGTCGCCCATGACGTCGTCGGAGAGCTCGTTCGCGCCGCGTGCGACCAGGTTCCACTCCGCCGCCATCTTCCGCCCCTCCTCCCGCAGCAGTACCGATGCGCTGTCGGGATGAAAGCGGAGCACCACGATGCGGTCGCTCTCGTCCACGAGGGCCCTGAGGGTGGCGTGGATCCCCGTCACCCGAACTGTGCAGAGGCGGTTCGCGCCCAGGATGGTATGGCAGGTGAAGCGGTGCTTCTCCTCGCGAAGCATCAGCTCATCCGCGTCCGCGAACGGCATCCCGGCACGGAGTTGCCAGATCTCGAACGGAGCGGAGCGCCGCTTCAGGAAATGCTCGGTGCCCTTCCAGCCGACGGGAGCAGCGACCAGGAGAATGAGACCGAGCGTGGACGCGCGCATGTAGACAGGACGTGACTGGGCGCGCAACGGCAACGACGAGGGCCCCCAGTTCGGTCAGTATTCGGTCGCGGAGATGTCCCCGATCCACCACGGCCATCCGCGGGATATCTTCCGGCCGACGCCCGCCCCGGGCCCAATGAACCATCACAATCGGAGCTCCTCATGCTGCGCAGACCAGCGCCCGGCGCCGCCCTGTGCCTCGCCCTCTGCCTCATCGCCGCCTCGGCCAGCAACGTCGGTGCCCAGCAGGGCGCGGCCAGCCCGCGCCTGCTGCCGGACATCAGCGCCGTCGGCGACCTGATAGCCGACCTGTCGCCCAAGGGAAGCACCATGGAGGACGGCGCACGCTTCGGCGTCCGTGAGATCGAGATAGCCCTTCAGGCAGCGGTAGACCCCACCTTTCGCGGCGACATCTTCCTCGGCTTCTCGGACGCCGAGGGTGTGGCGATCGAGCAGGCCTTCCTGACGGCCAGTGCGCTCCCGTACGGGATCGAGGCACGGCTCGGCCGCTACCTGATGCCATTCGGCAAGGACAACCTCACTCACCGACACGATCTTCACACGATCGAGTACGCCCACGTGAACCAGCGTCTCCTCGGCGAGGAAGGACTCAAGGGCACCGGTGTCTGGCTGAGCAAGGTGTTCGCGCCATTCGGCTTCTATCAGGAGCTTCTCGTCACGGTCGTCGACGGGTACGGTCAGGGACACGGCCATGAGGACGAGGAGGAAGAGCCCGAACCCGAGCCTGCCGAGCCGGCGAACCGAGACCTGTCGGGTCTCGCCTATTCCGTGCGGCTCCGCAACTACTGGGACCTCTCGGAGGCGGCGAACGTGGAGCTGGGTGCGTCCGCGTTGACGGGAGTCCGGGTGCAGCCCGCGATCGACGTCGTCGACGGACTGATCGGGCTGAACACGCGCGAGCATCTCGTGGGCCTGGACCTGACCTACCGCTGGCGTCCGCTTCAGCAGGGACTCTACCGCTCCTTCCTGGCGAGAGCGGAGCTGATCACGCGAGTCCATCCGTCGAAGGAATACCCGGCGACCATCTCGTTTCAGGGACCCACGCGCAACTTCACCGGCGCGTACGTCTTCGCCCGCTATCAGCTCACTCGACGGCTTCATCTCGGCGTCCGCGGAGACCGCCTACAGGACCCGGAGGCCGATGGTGCGACCCTCAACGCCGCTTCGGGGTATCTACAGTTCTTCCCGAGCGAGTTCTCCAAGCTGGTCGCGGGGCTCGAGCGGGTAGCGCCGGGAGGCGGAGCCGAGAAGGTCAACAGGCTGATTCTCCAGGCGACGTTCGCGCTCGGGCCTCACAAGCCGCACCCGTTCTGACAGAGCCTTCGCCTGCATCAGGAGCATTCAATGAAGGGCACCTTCTTTCGCAGATTCCTGCTCGTCGCACTGCTGGCTGCCGTCGCCATTCCTGCGAATGCCGCCGACGCCCAGCTCAGGGTCGTGACGAGCACGACCGACCTGTACGACATTGCGCGCGCCGTGGGCGGCTCGCGGATCACCGCGACCCACATCAGCGAGGGTTATCAGGATCCGCACTTCGTCGAGGCGAAGCCGAGCTTCATCCTCCAGCTTCGGCGGGCAGACGTGTGGGCGTTCGTCGGCCTGGACCTCGAGGTAGGGTGGATGTCGCTGCTGCTCAACGGCGCCCGCAACCCCAAGGTGAACGCTGGCGGCGAAGGCTACGTGGATGTGTCGAAGGCGATGCCGGTGCTGGACATTCCGGTTGGCAACATCGATCGCAGCCAGGGTGATGTGCATCCACAGGGCAATCCGCACTACTGGCTCGACCCCCAGAATGGCCGGAGGATCGCCGAGCTATTCCGCGACCGCTTCTCGGCGCTGGATCCCGCGGGAGCTTCGGTGTACGCGGCCGGCAGCCGGGCGTTCGCGGCGCGGCTCGATTCGGCGGAGCGCGTATGGTCGGGGTACCGAGCCACGATCGAGGGCAAGCCGGTGGTCGCATGGCACACGAGCTGGCGCTACTTTGCAGAGTACAGCGGGATGAAGATCGTGGGATTCATGGAACCCAAGCCGGGCGTGCCCCCCTCCCCATCGCATCTGGCCGGACTCATCGAGACTGTGAAGCGCACGGGCGCCAAGGTCATCGTGATGGAGCCCTTCTACGACAAGCGCACAGCCGACTTCGTCGCCACCCGCACCGGGGCGACGGTGCTCGTCGTTCCGCCGTCGGTGGGGGGAGTGAAGGGCGTCGATGACTACGTCTCGCTGATCGGCCACAATCTCAGTCGACTTGCGGCCGCGGTGCGGTGACCGCCCTCTTCACCTTCGAGGGCGCGACCCTCGGTTACGGCAAGCACGTGGTGCTTCGGGATCTCTCCTTCGAGATCCGCGAGGGCGATTATCTCGGGCTCGTGGGGCCTAACGGCTCCGGAAAAACGACTGTCCTTCGCGCCATGCTCGGTATCAATCCTCCGCTGTCCGGCACGGTGCGCCGGGCGGCGGGTGTGCGTTTCGGCTACGTCCCGCAGCGCGACCAGCTCAACCAGTCCTATCCGTTGAGCGTCGCGGATGTCGTGCGCATGGGCCGTGCTCCGCGTGGACTCTGGAACCGGGGAAGCCGGGAGGATCGCGCCGCCGCCGACAGGGCGCTCGACCAGGTGGGCCTGACGGCGCTTGCGGGCCGACGGCTCACGAATCTTTCCGGCGGCGAGAAGCAGCGAATGCTGCTCGCGCGCGCACTCGTGAGCGATCCCACCGTGCTCGTCCTCGACGAGCCGACGAACGGCATGGATCTCGGGGCCACGACCCAGATCCTCACGCTCGTCAAGGATCTTCGCGAGCAGCGGCGGCTGACCGTGGTATTCGTGAGCCATGCACTCAACGAGGTGGCCAATGCCGTCGAGCGCATCGCGCTCGTGGTCGACGGACGATTCCGCCTCGGTACGATTCGCGAAATACTGACAGCGGAGACTCTCGGCGGCATGTACGGGATCACCGTGGATGTGGAGCATATAGGTGGCCGCCACGTCGTGATGCCGCACCCTGGTGGTTCACGATTCGACAATGCGGATCCCCGAACGAGAGGCGGCAAGTCGGCGATTGCTTGAACGGCTCCTGCTCTTCCGCGATGCCCTCATGGGCTCGCTCATCATCGCGGTCACCTGCTCGATCCTCGGCGTCTACGTCGTGCTGCGACGGATCGTCTTCGTAGGCGCAGCGCTCGCGCAACTCTCGTCGGCCGGCGTGGCGCTCGCGCTCTTTCTCTCCGGCGCCACGCTCACCCAGGGATTGGGGCGACATCCCACCGAGCTCGCGCTCGCGTTGACGCTCGGCGGCGTACTCTTCCTCGCCTTCGAGTCGCCGCGGAGCCTGGTTCCGCGCGATGCGGCGATCGGGATCGCATACACCGTCGCCGGAGCCGCGGGAATACTGCTGGTGTCGAAGGCCGCCGTGGGCGAAGCGCACGATATTCTCATTCACGGCAGCATTCTCGGAATCACGCCTGGGGATATCCGGGTGCTTCTCGGCGCCGCGCTGCCCGTGCTCGTGCTGCAGCTGGTTTTCTCCCGCCAGGTGCTCTTCGTCTCCTTCGATCCCGAGACCGCGCGCACCCTCGGCTACAGGGTTCGCCTCTGGGACCTCGCGTTCTTCGGCACCCTTGGTCTCGCGATCGCCGCTTCGATGCAATACGCCGGCGTTCTGCTGGTGTTCGACTACCTGGTGGTCCCCGCTGTGACGGCCTTGCTGCTCGCGAGGACGATGTCGGGCGCGATCGCGCTCTCCGTGCTCGCCGCTGTCGTGGCAACCATCGCGGGATTCCTGCTCTCGGTCACGTATGACCTTCCGACCGCGCCCGCCATCGCTTCGTGCAGCGGAGCGTTGGCAATCATCGTGTGGGTGATTCGAAGCAGGTGGCGATAGCGGGCTGTACTGAAGTGCGAGCCTTCGGCCTTCGGCCTTCCGCCCTCAGCCTCCAGCCGCGAGCGGCTCCGTGGCCGGCGGCTCCGGGCTGCCGGCTCGCCTTTGCAGCCTCACCCCACGATCCGCGTGCGGCTTCCGGCTGTTGCAAGCTTCAGCTTTCGGCTGAGAACTGAGCCCGACGAGGACGCCGGCACCGCGACACGTGCGGTGTACGCTTTTTGCGCTAGGGCCTCCCGGAGGCGTCAACTCAAATCACAGGTGAGGAGCGACAAGATGCGGAAGCACCGATATCGGGGCCATGCAATGGTTGCGGCAACGCTGTTTGCAGCGACCGCGTGCGCGGCGGGTGACGACAGCCGCGACACTGCTACGGCGAGCGGATCCCTGACCACCGGGGCCGATCCGGTGATGGTCGCGGAGTTCGTCCACAGCGTCGATCAGCACGAGATCCAGGCAGCGCAGTTCGCCCGGACGAAGGCGACCAATACGCAGGTCCGGGACTATGCCCAAACGATGATCACCGACCATTGTCGCTCGGTCTCGATGAGCACATTTCCCGGGGGGGCGGGAGCGGACACGGCGACTCCTCCCGCCGGCGCAAACACGATGGGCACCGGCAACGCGGCGTGTGACCGGGCACTCGCGAGCATGGGTGACATGACATCTCCCGATACGGGTGCGGCGGCCGCGGCCCGGGCCGGCGCGGACACCCAGGCCATGCACCAGCAGTCGATGACCGCGTTGCGCGCCGCGCCACAGGGAGCGCGATTCGACTCGACATTCATGGCTGCCATGGTCAACGGGCATCAGACCGTTCTGCAGCGCCTGGAGCAGATGACCGGAATGGGGGGCAGCTACACGGCCGGAAGTGCGGCGCCGGGCGCGGCGGGTACCGGCGGTACAGGCAACCCGGGGGCGGTCGGCAGCACCGGAACGACCCAGACCGCCGGTAGCGCCAACCAGACAGACACCACGCAGACCAATCTCCAGAACGCGATCACGATGGTTCGGAGCCACCTCGAGCGCGCGCAGGAGATCCAGCGCGCGCTTCAGGGGAGCCGCTGAGTCGGTTGCGACCCGGGTCCGGGCGGGAGGCATCGGGCACGCTCACCGTGCTCCTCGACGTCGATGGAACACTCATCGACAGCAACGATGCCCACGCCCGGGCGTGGGTCGACGTGGCGAAGGAGTTCGGCCACGACGTGGCGTTCGAGGTCCTTCGACCGATGATCGGGATGGGGGGCGACAAGCTCATGCCAAGGGCCTTCGGAATCGACCACGACAGCTCTGAAGGAAAGAAGATGTCGGAGCGTCGTGGCGAGATATTTCGCGACCGCTACCTGCCCGGGCTCGAGCCATTCCCGAAGGCCCGGGAGCTCCTGCTTCGGATGCGCGAGGACGGCCACACGCTCGTGGTCGCCACATCGGCGCAGAAGGACGAGATGAAGAAGCTGCTTCGCGCGGCCGGCATCGAGGACCTGCTCGAGGAAGCCACGTCGGCGAGCGATGCGGACAGCTCGAAGCCCGACCCCGACATCGTCATCGCCGCGCTGGAGAAGAGCGATGCCGAGCCGGCCGACGCCATCATGCTCGGCGATACACCATACGATGTCGCCGCCGCGACGAAGGCCGGCGTCGCGATCGTCGCACTCCGCTGCGGCGGCTGGTCAGGTGACGATCTGGATGGTGCCGTGGCTGTCTACGCCGATCCGGAGTCGCTGCTCAGGGAGTACGACGACTCTCCCTTCGCGGCGGCGCGGGCTCGCGAGAGCTCGCGTCGCTGACGCGTGGCTTGGCCGCCATCGCATCCCGCTGTCGAAGTGATGGGGGCTCCACCACGCGCAGCGCGAGCGCGCTCTCCTGTTCCGCGGCGATGATGTAGGACTCGAGCATCAGCGAGCGCAACGCCTGCGGATCGCGCGCAGTGTGGCGGCCGAGGACGCCCGCGCTCCGTCGCGCGCCGATCGGATCGCCCAGCCGTAGCTGCGACACCACGAGCCCATCGCGCAGGAAGTCGATGGGGACCCAGTCGATGCCGCCGACGTACAGCTGCGCCAGCGTGTCGCCCGCCGAGAGCGCCCGGCGCCAGTCCCATGAGGCGAGGGCGTAGCTGTAGTTGATCGCCGTCACGGCCGCTGGTGGCGCCTTGGCCGCCTTCATGTACGCTAAGAGGGACTCGTAAAAGCGCTCGTTCGCGACGCCAGCCGCGCCGCCATGCACATCCCGCTCGACCTCGAGCGCGAGGTGCACGAAGCTTCGCCAGTCGGAGGGCGGCAGTCTCGAGGCGAAAATTGCGTGGAGCGTACCATGACGGAAGCGCATCGCCTCGAAAGTCGAGTTCTTCGGCAGCGAATCCAGGTTCACGCCGTCGGCGGCCGCTCGGAGCCGTGCACTCAGCGCATTGGATCGGACGCGCGGGATTCCGCCCACGGAACCGACCAGCGCAACGCCGAGCGGCGCCCGCCGATTGCGTATCGCGCTGACCAGGTCGAAGCGCTCGGCGGTGAACTTCGCGAAGCCGTCGGCGCGCGTCAGCATGTACCGGGTGCGCTCCGTGCCCAGGTCGAGCACCGGGTAGAAGTCCGAGTTGGGGACCACCTGCTCGAGCAGCGGTGCGAACGCGGCACGGTCGGCGAGGAAGGTGGCCTCGACCACTTCGCGATCTATCGGCCGCAGATGCTCGAGGTCCTTCTGGAGCGCGGGATAGTCGAGCACGCTCCAGTCGGGGCGGCGGAGCTGCGGACCCTTCCCCGCCACGATCAGAATGTCGTAGTCGGAGACGAGGTATACCTCGTACGACGCGAAGTTCCGGTGCAGCGCCGCGATCACGTTCAGCACGAGCTGGTCGTTGATCTCGTACAGGTGGAGCCACTGGCCGAACACGCCGTCGTCCGCAAGGTACGTCCTGATTCGCTCGTAGAACTCCGTGGTGAAGAGTCCGGAGACTCCACTCACCCAGGGGTTCGACGGCTCGGAGAGAATGACATCGTAGAGGCGCCGGCCCGCGGAGAAGTACGCTTTCGCATCGTCGATGACGAAGCGTGATCGCGGATCATCAAAGACGCGGCTGTTGCTGGGATAGAATATCCGCGAGCCTTCGATCATTGCCGGCTCGATGTCGATGGTGACCAGCTCCTCGAGGTGCGGGCTGGCGAGCATCATGTGCGATGTCATCCCGGATCCCTGGCCGATCACCGCGCCACGGCGCGCCCTCGAATTGTATGCGAGGGGAAGAATGCCAGCGAGAATCTGGGTGGTTTCGTCGCCGCCCACGACCCTGCGCCGCTCCGACCGCCGCTCGGGGAAGAGCCAGTCGCCGCTGACTGAGGCATCCGGCTTTCCGTTGGTCGCGATGTAGGCCGCGCCGGTCGCCAGCGTGCGAAGCGCACTCACCGTCGCGGTGCGGCCGTCCTTGTAATAGACCACGGAGTCGAGGCCCGCCTTGGGCAGCGAGCGCGCGCGGTAGACGCCATGCGAGAGCAGGATCGTGTCGAAGCGGGAGCCGTACACCACGCCCGCGATCAGCAGCAGGGAAGCCACCGCCATGGCCGGGGCGAGCCGGCTGGAGGTAAACCATTGTCCGCGGCTCCGCGCGAGGAGGGCGACGCCGAGGGCCATGTCGATCGATGCGCCGACGACGAGCAGTGCCTTCACGCCGATGAGCGGGAGCAGCACGAGCGCCGCGATGAAAGCGCCAACGATCGACCCGAACGTGTTGAAGCCGTAGACGAAGCCGATCGCGCGCTCGCCGGTGCTCGACGTCACGAGCATCCGGGTTATGAGCGGGAGTGTGATTCCCGCGCAGAACGTCGACGGCAGCATCACCGCGAGACAGATGAGATAACGCGAAACCGCGAAGCCGCGGTATCCTGCCTCGGTGAGCCCGAAGGTCTGGAAGATCGCGAGCGTCCACTCGAACGACATCAGGTATACCGGCAGCGTCGCGATCGCGAGCGTTCCCATCGCCCACTGCACGATCCCGAGCGCCCTCATGGGGTCCGTGAAGCGATCGGCGCGGGTGCGCACCCAGAACGCTCCCAACGCGAGGCCGAGGATGAACGCGGAGAGCATGAGCTCGAACGAATGCGTTGCGCTTCCCAGAACCAGGGAGAGCATCCGGATCCACGCGATCTCGTAGATGAACGATGCCGCCGCCGTTCCGAAGCTCACGGCCAGCAGGAGCTTCAGCAGCGGGTCGCGCACCGGCGCCTGTGCTTCGGCCGGGGCGGCCGCCAGCGCAGAAACGGGGTGCGTCGCCGATTCAGGCTCCGGCGCTCTCGCGCCGCCGAATCCCCAGAGGCGGTTGACGATGATGATCGTCAGCCCCACGACGAGGTTGATGATCGCCGCGGCGAGCAGCGTTCCGGGGAGCCCGGCCACCGCAATCAGGTAGAAGCCCGCCACCAGCACGCCGATGGCCGCTCCGAGGCTGTTGGAGAAGTAGAGCAGCGACAACACGCGTCCCGGCACCTGGCCCAGCAGGCGCAGGACGCCGGCACTCATCATCGGGAAGGTCGCGCCCAGAAGGATGGATTGCGGCAGGATCAGGAGCGCGGCGATGATCCACTTGACCGTGACGACCGCAACCGGTCCGGGAAGGGCAGGGAAGATCGAATCGTAGGCCAGTGCGGTGACGCCCACGAAGATGTCGTGGAACACGAGTCCGATGAGGCCGACAATGATCTCCACCGCGGCGTACCATACCAGCGGCTCGCGCATCCGCTCGGAGCGCCGCCCCACGGCGATGGCGCCCAGCGCCATCCCACCCAGGAAGATCACGAGCACAATGATCTGGGCGTATGCGCTGTGGCCCACGAAGAGCCCGAGGTACCGGCTCCAGACGGACTCGTACATGAGCCCGGCTGCGCCGGAAAGGATGAAGACGAGGTACAGGAGCGTCGTCATGAGATCGCGTGATGGTGGGAGCACCTGGCGTACCGGCGAGCTGGTCGGCAGCGGAACTGCCGCGTCGGACGTCGCGAGCCAAGGACGATTGGCCCGTGGCAGACGTTGCGGGCGCTGTGATCCGTGACACATGTTCACATTTCGGCAAGCACGTCCCTAATCCACATCCGCGCACGCTCGTTGCATTGACCGGGGGTCCAGGGAGCTCAGACAGCGAGATAGACATGGCAATGGACGGATTTCTTGGACGGGCATTGACGGATCCCACGACGGGGCTGCCGAACATCCCCTATTTCCGGATGATCCGGGACTGGGAGGAGCGGCGCGCCGGCCGGCGCAAGTACGGGGTTCGCGTGCTCAGGATAGGGGTGAAGGGGGGCGATGAACGCATCCGTCGATCGCTCAGCTGGCGGTTATGCCGCGAGATCCGAAGCTCCGACCTCATCGCCTCGGAGGGATCGGCGCACTTCCGCGTACTGCTCACCTCGCCCGATGCCGAGAACACGGAAATGATCACCGCGCGGATCGCCGACATGGCGACCGAGATCAACCAGCGCCACCCCGCGGCGGAGCCCCTCGAGCTGAGCGTCGAGGTGGACATTCGAGCGGCGCAGGTGAGTCACGGACCCTGCGAGCCCTGCGACCCGGCGGCGCTCGAGAACTCGGGAGAGCGCGAAATGTTCACGGTGGAGCCGCCGGCGCCGGGAGAAAGCAGCCGGTAGAGTCGCGGCCGGGGAGACCGGGCGCTCTGGCGCACGGGGAGGTTGGCGGAGCATCATTCCGCGCCCATCGTCGATTCTGCTCCCCCGGCCCCCCCTCCCATGTGGCAGGAGTTCAAGGCGTTCCTGGTCAGGAACAACATCATCGCGCTCGCCGTCGCCTTCGTCGTCGGCGCCGCGACCAACGAGCTGGTTCAGGCGTTCGTCGCCGACTTCATCATGCCGATAGTGGGGCGAGTCGCTCCCGGCGGTGAATGGCGCGAGTGGGGTCCCACCGTCGGCGGCGTTCAGTTCCTCGTCGGCCACTTCCTCGGCGCACTGCTCAGCTTCGTCATCGTTGCACTCGTCGCATGGCAGATCGCGCGTGCTCTGATCAAGCCGTCACCGCCGGACGTGAAGCCCGCCACGAAGGCTTGTCCGTACTGCAGGCAGAGCATCGACGCCCTGGCTACGAGATGCTCCTTCTGCACGAGCCAGGTCGCCGCAGCGTAGGAGTCGTCGCGCGCCGGCGGCGCTGCGTCTTGCGCGCCTTCCCGTCTTCGCATTCCAGGGAGTCGACGCTGCGCCTTGCGCTGTCATGACGCCCCGGATATCAACCAGCAAATGCTTCGAACCATCGGAATCGCCCTGCTCGCGGTTGCGACCAGCGCCGCGAATGCGCAGGTACGCCCCGACTCGGCCAGAGTCGACTCCTCCCGCACGCGTCTCGACGATGTCGTGGTGCGCGCGACACCGGCGCCGGCCACGGTCGGCAGCACGAGTGCCGTCGCGGTGACGATGGATTCCCTTCACCTGCCGCCCGGTGCGCTGTTCGACCAGGCGCTCCGCCGCATGCCCTTCGTCCTCGTGCGCGAGAACTCTCGCGGAGAGACCGAGATCTCGATGCGCGGCTCGGAATCGCGTCAGGTCGCCGTGCTCGTGGACGGCATCCCGATCACTCTCGGCTGGGATGCCCGAGCTGACGTCTCGATAATCCCAGTCACAGGAATCGAACAGCTGGTGATGACCCGCGGACTCTCGTCGCTGCTGCATGGCCCGAACGTCCTGGGCGGCGTCGTCGAGGCGGGCATCGCGGAGGGCGGTGGCTCGGCACCCGCAACCGCGAGCCTGCGCCTTCGGTCGAGCGTGGACCAGTTCGGCGCGCATTCCCTCAGCGTTGCCGGGAGCACGCCCGTCCGGCTTGGCGATGGAACCCTCACGATGCGAGGCGGGGGCGGGTATCGCTCGCGGCCCGGGCTCGCGCTCAGCGCGGACGTGGATGATCCCGGGGGCGATGAGGACCTTCGAACTAACAGTGACCTCGACCACCGGGACGCGTTCGCCGCGCTGCGCTATCGTCGCAATTCCGGCGCGCGCGTTTCCATCACGACCACCGGGTTCGTCGCCGAGCACGGGGTCGCGCCCGAGCTGCATGTGGCCGAGCCGCGGCTGTGGCGGTATCCAGACCAGTCGCGCGTGCTCGCGGTCCTCTCCGGAGCGACGCGCCCCCTCGTCACGCCATGGGGTGGCGGGACCCTGCGCGCGAGCTTCGGGTTCGATCGCGGCAGCACCGAGATCCAGAGCTTCGAGACTGCCGAGTACGTGAACGTCGTCGGGACGGAGTCAGGTGAGGATCGCACCCTTACGAGCCGCGTCATCGCTGCGCATTCGCTCGGCGAATCCGGTGAGCTGAAAGCCGGGGCCACCTTTGCGGATGTCAGCCATGACGAGCTCATCGATGGAACCGATGCCGCGCAATACCGGCAGCGGCTCTGGAGCGTGGGCACCGAGGCCGACTGGTCGATCGGAAGGGTGGGGCGCCTTGGCGCGGGAGTCGTCGTCGATGCCGCCGACACGCCGGAGACGGGCGGGCGTCCCGCACTCGGACGTCTCTCCGACTGGGGCGGCCGGCTCGGTGCGAGCGTCCTCGTTGCCGGGGGCGGCGTGAACGTTCACGGCTCGCTCACACGGCGGGCACGCTTTCCCGCATTGCGCGAGCTCTACTCGGGATCGCTCGGCCGCTTCGATCCGAATCCCGACCTCGATCCGGAGACTCTCACGGCCCTCGAGGGAGGCGCGACCGCGCGCTGGCGCGGCGTCGATCTGCAGGGCGTCGCGTTTCATCATCGGCTCGACGATGCGGTCGTTCGCGTCACGCTTCCAGACGGGAGGTTCCGGCGCGTGAATCGTGACGGGATTCGCACGACCGGAATCGAGATGCTTGCGGGCTGGTCGCGGAAGGCGCTTTCGCTCAATGCCGATCTCACCGTTCAGGATGTCCGCGTGTTCGATCGTACGGCGTCGAATACGGAACGGCGGCCCGAGCATCAGCCCGAGGTCAAGGCCGGGATGGAGGCGAGACTTCCGCTGCCGCTCGAGCTTCGCGCGATTGGCACGGCGCGCTTCACCGGACGCCAGTATTGCCTTCATCCCGATCTCGGGAGAATGATCGCGCTGGAGGAGAGCATCGGAGGCGACATCGCCATCGAGCGGAGCTGGCGAACGTCACGATCCGGGCGCACCGGCGGCCTGTTCCAGGTGATTCGTGCCGCGCTTGCGATGGATAACGTTTCCGACGCGGCGATCTACGACCAGTGCGGACTGCCGCGGCCCGGACGAACGCTGCGATTCGGGCTCGAGATCGGCTGAGCGATGGCTCGACTGCCGCTGGTTCTCATCCACGGCTATTCCGACCTCGGAGCGTCGTTCGAGCCATGGAGGCGGGCACTTGGCGAGCGTGGCTACGACGTGTCGTCGATCCATGTCGGGAACTACAGGTCGCTCACGAACGAAGTGACCATCAAGGACATCGCCGAGGGGCTCGATCGTGCGTTGAGGATCCGGGCCGGGCTCGCGGCCGACGAGCCGTTCGACGCGATCGTCCACTCCACCGGCCTGCTCGTCATCCGCGCGTGGCTCACCGCGTACGCGAAGCGGCGCGACCGGTTGAAGCACCTGATCGGCCTCGCGCCGGCAACCTTCGGCTCCCCGCTCGCGCACAAGGGTCGGAGCTGGCTCGGCGCGCTGTTCAAGGGGAATCGCGAGCGCGGCCCCGACTTCCTCGAGGCGGGCGATCGCATCCTCGATGGTCTGGAGCTCGCGTCGCGCTTCACCTGGGATCTCGCGCATCTCGACCTGCTCGGCGACGAGCCCTTCTACGGCGCCACGCGATCGACACCGTTCGTCTTCGTATTCTGTGGCACGAAGGGATACTCGGGAATGCGCGGCCTGATGCACGATGCCGGCACGGATGGGACCGTGCGATTGGCGGGCTGCCCGCTCAACACCCGGAAGATCATCCTCGATCTCACGATCGATCCGCTGCGCCCGGGATCGGAGCGGCGCGTGTCGGTGGCCGAATGGAGGAACACCGATGTCGACATGATGGCGGTCGGCGGAGTGAATCACGCGACGATATTGAGCAACCCGCCGGTCGATCTCGTGGAGATGGTGGATGGCGCGCTGCAGGTGGCGAGCGCCGCGGGTCTCGAGGAGTGGAAGAAGGATGCGCGCAGGCGTTCCAGGGCGGCGCGCGAGGCGATCGACGAGTGGCAGCAGTTCGTCTTCCGCGCGATCGACGAGCGCGGCGACCCGATCACGGACTACAACATCCAGCTATTCACTCGTGGGGCCGACGGTCGCGCCCGCGAGATACGCGACTTTGAGGCGAGCGTCCACGCCTACAGGGCGGATCAGAGCCTTCGCTGCTTTCACGTCAACCTCACGCGCCTCGAGCGCGCGCGGCTGCCGAACCTCTGGATGCGGGTGATGGCGTCATCGGGGTCGCAGCTCGTGGGGTATCATGGATATGGCAGCGAGAAGACGCTGGAGATGGGCGATCGGCGTGATTCCGGCGCCAAGTGGGACGGCGAGCTCGACCTCTCCGAGCTGGTGGGGAAGGCGGATGTGAAGTTCTTCTACCCCTTCACCACGACGCTGGTGGAGGTGCGGTTGAATCGCGAGCCGCTGCCGCTGAGTGGGAGGAACGAGGTGGCGTGGTTCTGAGGCCAGACAGAGCCGGATGAACGACGGGGGGCGCAGCGTTGCGCCCCCCGTCGTACGACCAGCCTGCAGCTTCAGTTACCTCGGATCGAGGATGTTGCCGATCCGGTGTATCGCACCCTCGAGGTGCAGCCTGGTCGCGCGGTCGCTCGTGCGCGGGATGGCTCGCTGGATCTCGGTGCGCAGAGCCGAGATGGTCCCGCGAAGATGCGACTTGGCATCGTCGGACAGCGGACGAGCCGGTGCGCCGCCGAACTGCGGCTGCGCTGCCCCCGGTGCGGCGGGTGGCGGGTTGAGCTTGCGATCGATCAGGGACAGGAAATCACTCTGGAGCTCGCGGCGGTACGCATCCGCGTTCGGGCTTCCCTGATAGATCTCCGCCCAGATTCCGCGTCGCAGGTCGTCGAGCAGCGTCGCGAGGGGGTAGGCGGTTCGCTCGTTCATCGCCTCCTGCTCCAGCAGGCGATTCATCCGCCCATCGTCGAGGAGGTTGTTGAGCACGCGTGCCTGCGCGTTGTTGATTCGATTGATCATCCCGCCGGATTCGATGCGGCTGGCGATGTCGGGCCTGATCAGGTAGGTCGGCGTACGGAAGACGTTCTCATTGATGAACCGGACCGCCTCGACCTGCCGGGCGCGCGGCATTGGCGTGAATACGGCACCGGGCTGGCTGCCGGACTTGTACTGCACAGCGCCGCCGCCCACGAGAGTAGCGACGTGGTTGGCCTCGGTAGCCCACTGGTTCACCGTGCGGTCGTAGAGCTCGCGAAGGTCGGCATTGTCCTCGCCCGGCTGGGTAGCGGCGTCGGCGATGTAGCCCACCACACGCTCCAGGTTCTTGAAGCCGAGCCGCGTGGACTTCACGGGATCGTCATCGCCCACGGCCTCGCTCTGGGTGCCGTACGCGCCGAACTCGTTGCCGGCCGAGAAGCGGTACCACGGAATCGTGTCCTGCATCCGCGACCACTGATCGAGCGTGCGGCGCTCATCGTCGGGCGTGCGCGCATTCGGAATCGGCTTGTATCCCCACATGATCGCGTACCTGTCGTACGGCCCCACCCGCGGGATGAGCGTCTCGAGCGGAATGGAATCCTCCGGCTGCGCGACGTAGTTGAAGCGCGAGTAGTCCATGATGCTCGGGCTGTGTCCCATGCGCGTCACCCAGGTCCTGCTGCGCACGCTGTCGGCCGGGTAGGTGGAGCTGCCGATCTGGTCGTGCTGCAGCCCGAGAGTGTGACCGACTTCGTGTGCGACGACGAACTGAAGCAGCTTGCCCATGAGAGAGTCGGGCATCGGCAGCTTGCGCGCGCGCGGATCGACCGCCGCCGCCTGGGTGAAGTACCAGGAGCGCTGGAGGTTCAGGATGTTGTGGAACATCCGAACCGAGCCGTTGAGGATCTCGCCGGTGCGTGGATCGTGCACGTGCGGGCCCTGCGCGTTCTCGGTAGTGGAGGGGAGCCAGCGGACCACGGTGTGGCGGATGTCCTCGGGTGACCAGTCGGGATCGTTCGCCGGCGGATCCATTGCGACGATGCCATCCTTGAAGCCGGCTTCCTCGAACGCCGACTTCCACTCCTCGATACCGGCACGAACGAACGGCTTCCACACGTCCGGCGTCGCGCGATCCACGTAATAGACGATCGGCGCCTTCGGGTAGCAGAGATTCCCTTCGCGGCGATCGGAGCACTCGAGACGGTACTTCGTGATGTATCGCCGCGTCGCCGAGCGATGCTCGGTGGTTCCGAAGTCGATCTTCCGGATGGAGAAGTAACCGACGCGCTCATCGAAGGGCCGCGGCATCATCGGCTGCTCCGGAAGCTTCACGAGGCTCCAGTGGGCGAGCACGCTCTGCGCCGGGCGCTGCTGCCCCGCCGGCGGCGCCGGGGCACCGCCGCC
>JBGTMW010000286.1:0-2779 GCA_041743365.1 Gemmatimonadaceae bacterium | reverse complement strand
CGCGGGAGGGACGGTCGGGGTCGGCGCGGGGCGGGGAGAAGGCGCCGCAGCCCGCCCCGTCACGGGCGCGGGATCCTTCGTTGTGCTGCCACCTCCGCGGCCCATGTCTCTCGACGAAGACTCCGGTCCCTTCGGTGGCCGCGCAGCCGGCGCCCTGTTGGGACCAAGTGTCGGCGCAGATGGCGGCCGGCTCGGAGCCCTGGACGACTGGCGCGCCGACTCGCGTGAACCTGCTCCGGAGGGCTCTTCCGCACGACGCGTCGCCCCGCGGTAGAATAGCGCCTCCTTCAGATACGTGCGATTGAGCACGATCCCGATCAACACGAGCATCGAGCCGATCAGTACCGAGAGCGTTCCGTAGCGCCAGGTATCGCGCCCCATGAGCGCGGCCGCGATGCACAGCACACCCACGCCGACGATCGCCTCTCCTGCCCTGCTCCGCTCCGCCCGCGTCCGCCGACGTCGCTCGGCGTCAGGCTTGCCGGATTCGTCCATCCACGCATCGGCGATGAAGCCGAGCCCGATCAGCCCGACGATGACGCCGAGTATGAGGGGAATGTGCTCGAGCCGCATATCGCCTCCGGGTGCACGAACTGAATCCGCGCCGGCTATGCTCGCGGATGCGATTTCTGGTAGACCTGCTTCAGCCGCTCGACGCTGGTGTGGGTGTAGATCTGCGTCGTCGCGATGGAGGCATGACCGAGCAACTCCTGGACCGCCCGCAGGTCCGCGCCCGCGTCGAGGAGGTGGGTCGCGAAGGTGTGACGCAGGGAGTGAACGCTCAGGCCCGCGTCCTCGCCGACCTTGTCGAGCAGCCCGGTGATGGCCATCTGGATGGTCCGGACGCTCATCCGCTTTCCCTGGGCGCTCACGAAGAACGCCGTGCGATCAGCCTTCGCACCGACCGCGCGAATCAGCTCATCGCGACGAGACTCGTAGTTCCGCATCGCGCGCAGCGCGTGATCGCCGACCGGAATCAGCCGCTCCTTCCGTCCCTTCCCCCGCACCTTCACCTGCTGTGTGATCATGTCCACATCGGGCCGGCTCAGCCCCCGCAGCTCCGAGAGCCGCATACCCGTCGAGTAGAAAAGCTCGAGGATCGCGAGATTCCTGACATCAGTGAACCTTCCCTCCATCGCCCGCGCCTCCGCATGATCGAACAGGCGCTCCATCTGGCCGCGATCCAGGTACGATGGGAGATATCGCTCCAGCTTCGGCGACCCGACGGCGCGTGCCGGGTTCGCGTCGACGATCTCGTTGCGGTGCATGAAGCGGAAGAAGCTTCTGACCACCGACAGCGCCCGCGAAATCGATCGCTTCGACAGACCTCGCCGCGTGAGGTGCCCGAGGAAGCCGCGGATGGCGATGCGGTCCACGCCCTGCCATGTCCACCCGGCGGTTCCGTAGTATTCGCCAAGAAACTCCACGAAGACATCCAGATCGCGGCGATAGGCGATTACGGTGTTGGGTGAGACGTTGCGCTCCTTCTCGAGATGCAGAAGGAAATCGAGGGTCTCCGCGCTCGAGGGAACCTCCGACGAAGCATCCCCGGTCAACGCAGCGCCCCGGCCACCAGGTTCTCCGACCGCCACGACTCCATGTCGGCGAGCGCCCGCCCGGCGAACTTCTCGCGCTTGAGGCGCTTGTCGCGGAGGCGCTCCGGCAGATCATCCAGCAGGCCGAAGTTCGCGTTCATCGGCTGGAAATGGCGGGGATCCGCTTCGCGCATGTACCTGTAGAGCGCGCCCAGCATCGTCGTCGCGGGAGGAATCACCGCCCGCTCGCCATGCAGCATGCGCGAGAGATTCACGCCTGCCAGCAGGCCCGTGGCCGTGCTCTCCGTATAGCCCTCCACCCCCGTGAGCTGGCCCGCAAAGAGCGCCAGCGGATCGTCGCGCAGGGAGAGGTGGGGCGACAGCGCACCCGGCGAATTGATGTACGAGTTTCGGTGAATCGAGCCATGGCGCAGGAATTCCGAGTCGGCCAGCCCCGGAATCATCCTGAACACGCGCTGCTGCTCGGCAATCCGCAGTCGCGTCTGGAACCCGACGAGATTCCACATCCGTCCATCACGGTCCTCGCGGCGAAGCTGCGCGACAGCCCAGGCTTCGCGTCCGGTGCGCGGGTCGCGGAGCCCCACCGGCTTCATCGGGCCGAACCGAAGCGTGTCGCGACCTCGCTGCGCCATCACCTCTATGGGGATGCAGCCCTCGAAGTAGGGCACCTCATCGAACTCATGGCCATGGTACTGGTCGGCCGAGATGAGCGCGTCGAGGAATGCGTCGTACTCGTCGCAGGTGAAGGGGCAGTTGACGTATGCGCCGTCCGCGTCCGCATCGGCCATCGTCTCCTTGCCGTAGCGCGAGGCGCGGAAGACAACGGACTCGTCGATGGACTCTCCGGCGATGATCGGCGCGATAGCGTCGTAGAACGCCAGCGATTCGATCCCGAGCTTCCCCCTGATCGACTGGGCCAGCGCATCGGAGGTGAGCGGCCCGGTGGCGACGACTCCGGGCGACGGCACCGCGGTCGATTCCTCGCGTACCACGGTGATGCGCGGGTGGGCGAGGATGCGCGCGGTCACCCCCGCCGCGAAGATGTCGCGGTCCACGGCCAAAGCGCTCCCGGCGGCAACCCGGGCTTCGTCGGCCGCCTGGAGGATCATGCAGCCGAGCAGGCGCATCTCCGCCTTGAGGAGCCCGTGCGCGTTGGTGGTCTCGGTGCTCTTGAAGGTGTTGGAGCACACCAGCTCCGCGAGCCGGTCTGTCTTGTGGGCCGG
>JBGTMW010000285.1:0-2559 GCA_041743365.1 Gemmatimonadaceae bacterium | reverse complement strand
TAGTCGCGCGCCTGCCGGTCGAAAGGTGTCGTCGCCGATCGGGCCATCGGTCACGCTTCCTGGCGCGCGTGGCGCTTCAGGTGCATGGCCAGGCGATGCCGCTTTGCGTGTGCGAGCGTCCGGGCCAGCCGCAGATAGCTCCGCCCGGAGCGCTGCCACTCCCTCGCGAACGCCAGTTCCCCGGCCAGCCAGTGCTGCGCATGGCCATAGAAATCCGCGGAAAAGCGTCCACGCACGGCGAGGTCGCGATCGGAGCCGGCTTCCCAGGGCTGCAGCGAGACAAGCTTCGAGGCCACATCCTCGTAATACGGCGTGCCCTTGATGGGGTAGGCGACGGTCGTCAGCAGGTCATCGGGCAGCGACTCGCGCAGGTGCTGGGCGGTGGCATCAAGGTCTTCCCAGTCCTCGCCCTCGTAGCCGAGCATGATGAAGGTTCCCGCGCGAATGCCGCGGCTGCGCAGCAACCGGATCATCGAGCGCATCCGCTGCGCGTCGGTGCGCCGGTCCATGGCGTCCAGGATGCGCTGGGAACCGCTTTCCGCGCCGATCCAGATCCGGTAGCAGCCCATGGCCGCGAGCGTGTCCACGACCTTCTCGTCGAGGCGGTCTTCGCGGGTGATGGTCTCGAACGGCAGGCGAATCCCGCGCCGCTCGAGCTCCTCGGCGTAGCGCGTGAGCCAGCGCTTGTTGATCGTGAACACGTCATCGGCGTACCACACCTGGTCGGGCTGGTAGCGCGACACGAGCGCCTCGAGCTCATCGGCCACGTTCTCCGGCGAGCGTCGGCGATGGGTGAAGCCGTAGACGGAATGCGAGCACCAGCGGCAGGTATAGGGGCAGCCGCGCGCCGTGATCACCGAAACGGAGCGCACGCCGTGGTGTGTTTGCCAGGCCGAGAGGTACTTTTCCAGGTCGATCGCCTCCCGATCCGGGAACGGCTGGTCGTCGAGTTCCGGCACCTGCACGCGAGCTCGCGTCCTGACGATTTCGCCGGCGGCATTGCGGAACACCAGCCCGTCGATTTCCTCGTAATTCGCGGCGTCGCCCTGCACCCGCGCGCCGAGGAGCGCCGCCAGGGTTTCTTCTCCCTCTCCGGCGACGATGAAGTCGGCGCCCCGTGAAAGGTACTCCTCCGCATAGTTGACCGGCTCCGGCCCGCCGAGTACGACCGTGGCGCCGTTTGCCTTGGCTATCCGGATCATCCAGAGGACGTTGCGCCGCGTCATGAGCGTGACGTAGATACCGATGACGTCCGGACGTTGGGCCTCGATCTCACGCTCGAAGTCGGCGCGCGACCTGAAAGTCGAGTCGAAGACACTGACCGGAATGCCGCGTGCCTTCAGGTAGCTGGAGATGTAGAGCAGGCCCAGGGGCGGATAGGGCCGCATGACCGCGCGCTCGGCCGGATCTTCGGCCAGAAAATAACCGTGAGTCAGCAGGAGGCTCATGAAGACTCCGCCTCAGTCTTCGGCCTGCGGCGAAGGAGTCGCCGCAGCCGGCCGATTGAGGGTCGCCTGGACGAGCGGGGTGCCGCGATGGGGAAGACAGGCGAGAACGGCGAGCCACGCCCAGGCGACCGGCGTGACCACTGTGTGGACCGCAAGCGAGAACCAGCGGCGCAGCTGCCGGCGCCATGGCATCGAGAACATGGCGCCGCTCGCGAGCTCGGATCGAATCCGGGATGAATGGAGGTCGAGATGCACGGTCCGGTGCAGCCACCGGTAGAACGCGGTCGTATACGGTCCGCGGAACATCATCGCGAGGTCGTCCGAGTCTTCCCAGTTACGCTTCTCGCCGAGCTCGTGCCTGACCCGCTCGTAGAAGCGCGTTCCGGGCAACGGGTAGGAAACCGAGATCCCGAGCTGGTCGGGCTGCACGCGACGGATCAGCCTCATCGTCTCGCGGATGTCCCGCCACGATTCGCCCGGGTAGCCGAACTGGATGAACCACCCGATCCTGATGCCGCGGCGGCGGAGCTCCGCGCTCGACGCCACGATGTCCGCCACGGTCGTGCCTTTTTCCATCGCATCGAGGATCTTCTGGCTCCCGGACTCCGCGCCCATCCAGACGACTTCGCATCCGGCCCGCGCGAGCGCGTCGATCTCTCCCGGCCGCAGCAGGAGGTCCGGCCGTGACAGGCACTTGAACCGGATTGCCATCCCGCGTTCCGCGAGCAGATCGCCAAAGCGCGCGATCCAGTTCGGCTTCAGGCCGAAGATGTCATCCATGATCCAGTAGTGATCAGGCGCAGCGAGCCGCGCGAGCTCGGCGATCTCGTCGACCACGGCCTCGGGACTGCGAGCGTTGTAGCGCTGGCCCCAGATCGGCTTTGCACACCAGTTGCAGTGATACGGGCAGCCTCGCGTCGACTGGATGTTGAGCGAGAAGTATCCATGGCGCTGCTTCCATATCCGGCGATACCGATCGATGTCGACGAGATCCCAGGCCGGAGGGGGCAGCTCGTCGAGCTGCCTGGCGACCGGCCGCCTCGGCGTCCTGACGAGCTTGCCGTCCGGGTCGAGCCAGGCGAGGCCAGCGATGCCGTCCTGCGCGTCTTCC
>JBGTMW010000284.1:0-2042 GCA_041743365.1 Gemmatimonadaceae bacterium | reverse complement strand
GCTCCAGCGGCGGTCGCGCCCGCGCGGGTCAGCTCGGCGGCGCGACGCTGGAGCTTCAGTGTCGCTATCGCCCGAACCTGGGGCATCGATGCGCTCCCGGCAAGGTCGATGAGCTCATCGACGATCACCCGCTCCACCGCGCGTTTTACCTCCGCCTCGTAAGGCGTACGGGTGGCGGCGCCGAAGCTTGCCGCATACATGGCATCGATGACCTCCTCCAGTCCCGGAAGCGATGCGTCGAGCGCCTTCTGCTCGACCAGGCGCGCCGCCCGATCGGGTGCGAGGAGACTTCCAACGACGTGCTGCGCGGCGACTACGGCCGGTGTGACCGCATCGAACATCGAACCAGTGTATCGTGGGAAGAGCTCCCGGGTTCGCCCGTATCCCGAAGGACGCGGCGGGATTCTCTTCACTACCGCATCGGGCAGCACGAGAGCGGCTGGCGCGAGCGCACTCATCAGCGCACGCAGCGCAGCAGTCTGCTCCGCGGCCGAGGCCATCCGGACCGGGTCACGACCGTCGCCACGAATTGCGTAGATGTAATGCATTCCGCCGAGCGCACTCGCAGCGGACTCGATCTGGTAACGATGGTGGAGGTAGAGCGGAACGAGCACCTCCTCCATCTGCGCGATCGGCATTCCGCGCTTTATGGCGTTCTCGCCGAAGCGCGAGAGCGCTGCACGACGCACCTCCATCATCCGAACCAGCTCCGCTCCCGCATCGGTTCCATTCGCCCACTGATCCGCTCGTGCGCCGGCGCCGAGATCCTGATTCGTCATGTAGCGGACGTCGCGCTCCCAGGCCCGGTCCAGGATCTGTTGCAGCGCCTGCGCCTCGTCCGTTCCCTCCGGGAAATCACGATAGCCATAGTCGATGGCGACCTTGTCCCAGTCGCCGATCTCGTCGGTATAGACATCGGAATGGTCGATCGTGCCGTTGGCGCGAAGCGTCACGAGCGGGTGCGGGTAGTCCATCACGCTGATCCGCCCGGCCTCGCTGTTGTAATAGTTGTGGCCGAGTCCGAGCGTATGCCCTATCTCGTGCGCGGAGAGCTGACGCATGCGCCGGAGGGCCCACTCGCGAATCTCCGGCGTCTGCTCATCGCCGTTGGCGTACGGCTGCAGCAGCCCCTCGGCGATCATCCAGTCCTGTCGCACCCGAAGTGAGCCAAGGGTGACGACACCCTTGATGATCTCGCCGGTACGCGGATCCGTGACGCTCGCTCCGCTGCTCCACCCGCGAGTGGAGCGATGCACCCAGTTGATGACGTTGTAGCGAATGTCGAGGGGGCTCACACCTTCCGGGAGCAGCTCGACCCTGAACGCGTCACGATAGCCCGCTGCCTCGAACGCCTGGTTCCACCAGCGTCCACCCTCGAGCAGCGCGGTACGCACCGGCTCCGGTGTTCCGGGATCGAGGTAGTAGACGATCGGCTCCACCGCCTCCCCCACCGCGGCGCGCGGGTCGCGCTTCTCGAGCCGGTGGCGGCGTATGAAGCGGACGGTCATGGACTCGCCGAGTGGCGCGGAGTAGTCGTCGTACGTCAGGGCACCGTAGCCCGAGCGTGGATCGTACTTGCGCGGCGTATAGTTCGAATCCGGGAGCTCGACGAAAGACTGGTGCACGCGGAGGCTCGCCGCCTCCCCTGTCGCAGCGACACTGCCAACGCCCTCGAAGGCTCCGCCGCCGCCACCGCGCCCCCCGCCGCCGCCCTGGGATATGAAGGTCAGCTCCACCTCCATCTCGGTGTTCTTCGGGAAATTCATCGTCATCGGCATGTGGATCGTGCTGCGGGTGTTGTCGAGACGGTAGGATCCCGGCGTGAGCCTGCCAGCGATGTTGGTCGCGTCCCGAAGCAGGAAGTCGTTCATCTCGACGAGCACCCTTCGCCCGTTGTCGCTCTCCGCCGCCACCGTGAAGCCCCAGAGCACCGAGCGCGCGAACGCATCGCGCACCGAGCGCACCTCGGCCGGATTGGTGCTCGACGCCCGGAAGCTGTAATTGGGCTGGACCATCAGTACCCGCGGCCCGACGCGCTCGAA
>JBGTMW010000283.1:0-4342 GCA_041743365.1 Gemmatimonadaceae bacterium | reverse complement strand
TCCGGGGCGAGGACCGGCGTTTCGTCTACGAGGAGCACAGCTTCCGACCCGACCGGTACGACATGCTCGGGTTCGGCCCGGCGGCCGTCTCGTTCGGGACGAACGCGGCGTTCTGGTGGGGAATGAAGGAGGTGAACCCCGACGGGGCGGCCGACTACGTCCGCGCGGTGCAGTCGGGCGGTCCGACGTGGGACCGCTATTTCTGGTACGACGCCCGGGACCTGCGGGTGTTCTACCTGACCCGGCGGCTCGCAGCCCTCGAGCTCGACCGGATCGATTACCGGCGGGCGTTCGAGACCGACCCGGTCGTTGACTTCCGCCAGGAATTCGCGGCCCTCTCCACGGAACGACTCGTCACCGTCGATCCGGCGTCGGTCCGTCCCACTCCCCGCGGGATGTTCTTCGCCGATTCGGCCGCCGCCCTGCTGGCTTGGCGACAGATCCAGACCCGCCGGAACCCCACCCCTGCGCCCGCCACCGAAGCGAACGACAACGGCGGGGGGCACATGTGAAGCGGGTACCCGCTGGGGATCGAGCCGCGGCCGGCGGCGTTTTGCTGGATGCTGATCGACGGCGACAGGCCGGACAGGAAATCGACGTCCGGCTTTTGCATCTCGCCCATGAACTGGCGGGCGTAGCTGGACAGCGACTCGACGTACCGCCGCTGGCCCTCGGCGTAGATGGTATCGAAGGCGAGCGAGGACTTGCCCGAGCCGGAGGGACCCGTGATGACGGTGAGGGTCCGGCGCGGTATCTCGACGTCGAATCCCTTGAGATTGTGCTGCCGAGCTCCGCGAACGATCAGGTTGGATGCCACGCGCGAAATCTAAGCGCGTTCACGGGGCAAGTGTTCTAGAGCCGGCGGACCATCCTGCCAAAAACCAGGAGGAGAATCGCTCCAAATGTCGCGATCCCGATGGACCGGAGATCGAGAATGCCGGAGTTGACCTTTCCCCATCCGAGCCAGGTGCCCATGACGCCCCCGATGAACGCACCGAGGATGCCGAGGACGATCGTGATGATGCAGCCGGACGGATCGCGCCCCGGTACCAGGAACTTCGCAAGTGACCCTGCGAGCAGTCCGAGAATGATCCAGTAGAGCCAGAGCGGCAATCCGTCCGTCCAGTGTCAGAGCTGCGTCGTGCCGGCCTACGGGGTGTGCGTCCGGCCCCGCGTTGCCATGCGATAGATCCAGAGCAGCAGTACCGCACCGAGCACGGCAAGAGCGATGCTGGCGAAGTTGAAGCCATCGACGTTCGTACCGAGGAGCGCCCGGCCGATGAAGCCGCCGACGAACGCGCCGACGATCCCGATCAGGATGGTGACGATGATGCCACCCGGATCCTTTCCGGGCATGATCGCTTTTGCAATTGCTCCGGCAATGAGTCCGAGCACGAGCCAGGCGATTATTTCACCCATCTTGGCCTCCAGTAGTAGGAACGTGGTTTTGCGACGTGCAAGCTGCCTTCGGGGAAGGCAACCCGGGAAGTCACCGCGCGGTATAGCAACCCCTGTACCATGCACGAGGTCGTCGCGAGTCCCGAGGCCGGTAACCGTGCGCCTCGCGCTCCCCGTGGGGACGCCCTTCGGCTAGCATTCGACCTCGAATGGCAGAGTCCTCATTTCATGACGAGGAGGCGCTGGGGAAGGCCTACGACGCCCGGCTCATGCGGCGCCTGCTCCGATACGTGCGTCCGTATCGCAGGCTGGTCGCGGGAGCCCTCGTGTTCCTTTTCGCGGATGGGGCACTCCAGCTCGTTGGGCCATTCCTCACCCGCCGGGTCATAGATGTGGCGCTTCCCGCGGGCGATCTCGGAATGGTGCGATCGGCGGCCCTGATCTTCCTGGCCGCCCTTGTGGCCCAGTTCATCTGCTCCTACGCCGAGACCCTGCTCACGAGCCTTCTCGGTCAGCAGGTGATGAGGGACCTGCGGATGGAGATCTTTTCGCACCTGCAGCGACTCTCGATCTCGTTCTTCGACCGGAATCCGGTCGGGCGCCTCATCACGCGGGTGACGGCGGACGTCGAGGCACTGAACGAGATGTTCACCGCCGGCGTGGTGGCCGGTATCGGCGACCTGTTCACGCTTCTCGCGATCAGCATCGCCATGCTGGTAGTGGACTGGCGGCTGGCGATCGCGTCTTTCCTCACGATACCGCTGGTGATCCTGACGTCGAATCTGTTCCGGATGCGGGTGCGTGGCTCGTACCGGGAGATCCGGGTGAGGCTCGCGCGGATAAACGCCTATCTCCAGGAGCGGATCTCGGGAATCCGTGTCGTACAGCTCTTTGGCCGGGAAAGCGCGGAGGCCGCACGGTTCGACGGACTCAATCGGGACCACCTCCGCGCTCACCTCCGATCCATTCGCGTCTACGCATTGTACTTCCCGGCGATCGAGGTACTCACGTCGGTCGCGCTCGCGAGCCTCATCGTCGCCGGGGCGAGCCGCGTTGGTTCCGCGACCCTTACCGTCGGCACCGTCGCGGCCTTTCTCCAGCTCGTCCGGCGATTCTTCCAGCCCCTCCAGGATCTCTCCGAGAAGTACAACATCCTTCAGGGCGCGATGGCCTCATCCGAGCGCATCTTCGCGCTGCTCGACACGGAGCCCGACGTCGCGCAGGCGGAGGCGCCGGTTCGGCCCGCTCACCTGCCGCGGATGAACTCGGCCGGAGTCACCATCGAATTCGACGGGGTGTGGTTCGCCTACGATGTCGGACATGTCGCGCGCAGCGATCACCCCGCGCAGGAGCCGGAATGGGTGCTGCGGGACGTGAGCTTCCGCGTTTCCCCCGGGGAGACGCTCGCGCTCGTGGGTCACACCGGCGCGGGAAAGACCACGATCGTCAGCCTGTTGATGCGGTTCTACGATCCTCAGCGCGGGCGGATCACGATGGACGGCGTGGACATTCGCGACGTTCCGCTCGACGAGCTACGCGGCGCGATCGGGTATGTTCAGCAGGACATCTTTCTCTTCGCGGGCGACGTGGCCTCGAACATCCGGCTCTCGAATCCGCTCAGCGACGAGACCGTGGTTGCGGCGGCCGCCCGGGTGGGGGCCGACCGCGTGATCGGTCGCCTGCCGCAGGGCTACGCACACCAGCTGGGAGAGCGGGGCGCATCGATCAGCGTTGGGGAGCGGCAGCTGCTGTCCTTCGCCAGGGCGGTGGCGTCGGACCCGGCGCTGCTGCTGCTCGATGAAGCGACGAGCGCCGTGGACAGCGAGATCGAGGCAGAGATCCAGCGGGCGCTGCTCGAGCTGATGCGGGGCCGAACCACGATCGCCATCGCGCATCGACTCAGTACCATAGTCGGTGCGGACGAGATCCTGGTGCTGCATCACGGACAGGTTGCCGAGCGGGGCACCCATCGCGGACTTCTTGCCCGCGGTGGACTCTATGACCGGCTGTACAGGCTACAGATTGGAGAGCTCACGATGGATGACCGTGCCAGCGCGTGATGAAGCTTGCCAGTCCACCGGAGGGGAAATAGTTTCGTGCACGCGCGCCCGCTCGTTGAGTCAGAATCCCGCTTCCCGAGATTTCAGTGTTCGCCGACGCCCGCTCCATGCGTCGCGCGGCTCCCTATGCCCTACATCCAGCTGCGTGACCGTCAGTACCCCATCGGGAAGGGTCAGCTCCGGGTCGGGACGAGCGCGTATGCCGACGTCAGGGTCCCGGGTCCGGAATCAGACTCCCCCCAGGCCATCGTCGATGTCGGGGCTGACGGTCAGGCCGCGATCCGGCGTGGCTCTCCCGAGGCGGCTGTGAAGGTCAACGGCGTCACTCTCGGAGCCGAGCCGGCCCCCTTGCTCCATGGAGACAAGATCGAGATCGCCGGCGTGGAGCTTCTCTACGGAGATGACCGCGCGGCCGGAAGTACCCAGTATCTTGGAACACCGCGTGCGGCGGTTCGCGCCCCGGTATCCGCAAGCACCGGGGCTCCTGCGACGGCCGGGCGCCTGGTCTCGCAGGTCGATGGACGAGAATACCCGATCACAGGCAAGGGAGTGACGATTGGACGCGATGCGAGCTGTGAAGTCGTCGTTCCCTCGACGGAAGTATCCCGCAGGCACGCCATGATCACCCCGTCCGCGGAGGGCTACATCCTCACGGACCTGAGCACGAACGGCGTCCTCGTCAACGGGGAGCGCGTCACGCGGACGCGCCCGCTGACCCGGGGGGACATGATCCGCATCGGGGTGGAGGAGTTTCGCTTTCACGCCGATGCAGTGGCGTCGAGCCTGCCTCCGGAGCCGCCAGCCTCGGGCGACGCCGACCCAACGCCGACCCCCCTGTCGACTGTTGCGGCCGGGAACAGTGGGCCGGGCGCGCTCGGGAGGTC
>JBGTMW010000282.1:0-1519 GCA_041743365.1 Gemmatimonadaceae bacterium | reverse complement strand
GGCAGGAGGCGGGTGAGCAGGCGGCTGCACAGGCCCGTGCGACGGGACCCGTTGCCGGTCAGGACACGGCGGCGGGCGCCGTCAGCCTGCGAGATCGCCTGGGCGGCTCACTGGCCGGCGCACAGCAGTACCTGTTCGGCTTCCTGACTTCCACCGTCACTGCGATCGCGGGAATCGTTCTCGTCATCTTTCTCGCGATCTACATCGGCGCGGAACCCGATGTCTACCACGGTGGGATGATGCACCTCTTCCCGCATGCGTCGCGCAAGCGCGCAGGTGAGGTGCTCAGCATGATCGCGCATACCCTGCGGCGATGGCTTCGCACTCAGCTCATCGCGATGCTCGTGATCGGAACCGTCACCACGGTAGCGCTCCTCATCCTGGGCATCCCGGCGGCGATCCCGCTCGGCATCCTCGCGGGCCTGTTCGAGTTCATCCCGACGGTAGGCCCGATTTTCAGCGCGATCCCGGCCGTGACGATGGGCTTCATCGACTCGCCCCAGAAGGCCCTCACGGTGGCGCTCGTGTACATGGCGATCCAGTTCGCCGAGAACAACCTGCTGATTCCCATGCTCATGAAGGAGGGAATGGACCTGCCGCCGGCGGTGACGATCCTGGCGCAGGCGCTCATGGCCCTCCTCTTCGGCTTCCTGGGCCTTCTCGTGGCGGTGCCGCTCATCGCAGCGACGATCGTCGGCGTGAAGATGCTGTATGTGGAAGACGTGGTCGGCGACGAGGTCGACCTCGGCGAGGAGGATGATGACTGATCCGGAGAGCTCCGGATTCCCTCTGTTCGAATATTTTCCCGCGCTGGCTCGAATTCCGCGCGCGAGGCTCGCCACTCTTCCCACCCCGGTCGAGGCGGTGCCGGATGCGGGCCCGGCTGGTTCCCTCTGGATCAAGCGCGACGACGTCAGCGCGAGGGTGGCGGGTGGCAACAAGGTGCGATCTCTCGAGTTCCTGCTCGGAGCGGTGCAGCCGGGCGACAGAGTGCTCACCATCGGAGGCGAGGGGTCGACGCATGTGCTCGCAACCGCGTATCACGCGTCTCGACTGGGAGCCACTACCCGGGCAATTCGCTGGCATCACGACATGAACCCCGTGGGCCGTGTCGTTGCAGCTCGCGCAGCGGAGTACTGCGATGGCGTCACGACCACGCGCACCTTCGCCGGAACGGCGGCGCGCGTCATCTGGCGCCGCGTCCGTGACAGGAAGCTCCATTGGATACCGATGGGCGGAAGCTCGCCGCTGGGGACGCTGGGTCACGTGAACGCGGCGCTGGAGCTCGAGCGGCAGATCGCCGATGGGGCGCTTCCACTTCCCGCGCGTGTGGTCGCACCCCTTGGTACCGGGGGCACGGCGGCGGGGCTGGCACTCGGATTCGCCATCGCCGGCCTGCGCATTCAGGTCGTTGCCGCGCGCATAGGTCCGCGGATCGGCGCCAACGGGAGGCGGGTATTCGGGCTGATACGGTCGACCTCCGCGCTCATTCGACGCGCGACCGGACTGGAGCTGCCCC
>JBGTMW010000281.1:0-5438 GCA_041743365.1 Gemmatimonadaceae bacterium | reverse complement strand
CGTGCCGGTGATGAAGCTCGTCGAGATCATCCGCGGCCTGGCCACCTCGGATGCGACCACAGCGCGAGTGATCGAGCTCAGTCGAGCACTCGGGAAGACACCGGTGGAGGTCAACGACTATCCCGGCTTCGTTTCGAACCGGGTGCTCATGCCGATGATCAACGAGGCCGTCTACTGCGTGATGGAGGGCGTTGGTACTCCCGAGGCGGTCGATCAGGTCATGACGCTCGGCATGAACCACCCGATGGGGCCCCTCGCGCTCGCCGACCTCATAGGCCTCGACACCTGCGTCGCGATCCTCGAGGTGCTGCACAGCGGGCTGGGGGATCCAAAGTACAGGCCGTGCCCCCTTCTCCGGAAGTACGTCGCGGCGGGATGGCTGGGTCGCAAGTCGGGGCGCGGCTTCTATCTTTACGGCACATGACGACCGCCACGATTCCCGTTCCCACCACGCTCGTCGCGCTCACCGAGGAGCAGCGCGAGATCCAGCGCCTGGCTCGCGACTTCGCCCAATCGGAGATCGCCCCGCACGCGAGCGAGCTGGATCGCGACTCTCGATTCGACAAGTCGCTCGTGACGAAGCTTGGCGAGCTTGGATTCCTCGGCATGCTCATCCCCGAGACCCACGATGGCCTCGGTGCAGACACGCTGACGTACCTGCTCGCGCTCGAGGAGATCGCAGCCGTCGATGCGTCGGCGGCGGTGCTCATGAGCGTGCACAACTCGCTGCCGACGCAGATGATCCTGCGGTGGGGAACCGACGAGCAGAAGGAGCGGTTCCTGCGGCCCATGGCTCGCGGAGAGATGCTGGGCGCGTTCGCTCTCTCCGAGGCTGACGCCGGTTCGGACGCCGCGTCGCTGCGAACCCAGGCGACCCGTGACGGCGACGACTGGATCCTCGAGGGGACCAAGGCCTGGGTCACCAGCGGCAGCGAGGCCGACGTCATCCTCGTCATGGCGCGCACCGATGCAACCGGCGATCGGCGCGGGTCACGCGGGATCGGCACGTTCATCGTGACCCCCGACCTGGCGGGCTTCAACGTCGGGAAGAAGGAAGACAAGATGGGGCTGCGCTCGTCGCCGACGGTGCAGCTGGTCTTCGACGGTATGCGCGTTCCCTCCGCCAACCTGGTCGGGGACCCCGACGAGGGGTTCATCTACGCCATGCAGTCTCTCGATCACGGCCGGCTCGGCATCTCGGCCCAGTCGATCGGGATCGCCCGCGCCGCGCTCGACGAGTCGATTCGGTACGCCGGCGAACGCAGGCAGTTCGGCAAGGCTATCCGGGAATTCGGTGCAATCCAGTTCAAGCTCGCGGAAATGACCACGCGCGTCACCGCGGCCCGGGCGTTGCTTCATGCAGTCGCCGCCGCAAAGGATCGCGGCGAGGCCATCACCCATTTCAGCTCGATGAGCAAGCTTTTCTCGAGCGAGACAGCGATGTACGTCACCACCGAAGCGATCCAGATCTTCGGCGGGTACGGGTACATCAAGGAGTATCCCGTGGAGCGGTTCTTCCGTGATGCCAAGGTGACCGAGATTTACGAAGGCACCTCCGAGATTCAGCGCATCGTCATCGCGAGGGGGCTGTATGCTTCGTGACGACGGAGAGGTGGTTTCGATGATCGCGGCCGCGCCAGCGGCTGTCAGCCCCGGCAAGCCCGGAGGTGGATCCCGCTCCGGGTCGAGACCGGGCAAGCCCGCCGCACCCGCGTCGGAACCCGTCGACCTGTTCGAGAAGATCGCGACGATGGGCCACGAGCAGGTCGTGCTCTGCCACGACGCATCCTGCGGCTATCGAGGGATCATCGCGATCCACAGCACGACACTCGGACCGGCCCTGGGCGGGACGCGGTTCTGGCAGTACGCCACGAGCGAGGAGGCGATCGTGGACGCGCTGCGCCTCGCGCGCGGGATGACCTACAAGAATGCCGTCGCCGGACTCAACCTCGGCGGTGGAAAGTCCGTCATCATCGGCGACAACAGGACCACCAGGCGCGAGCTGATCTTCCGCGCTCACGGGCGGTTCGTGGACAGCCTGGGCGGGCGCTACATCACCGCCGAGGACGTGGGAACGAGCACCCACGACATGGATTTCGTGCACATGGATACCGAGCATGTCGCCGGCCTCGCGGGACGCTCCGGCGATCCCTCGCCCGTCACGGCGCACGGAGTATTCCGCTCGATCCAGGCTTCGGCGATGCACAGGTGGGGCTCCGACGACCTGGCGGGCAGGACGGTGACTATCCAGGGATGCGGGCACGTGGGCTTTTACCTCGCGAAGGAGCTGTGCGAGGCTGGTGCGAAGCTCATCGTCACGGACATCGATGCGGAGCGTGTGCGGAAGGTCGTGGAGGAGTGCGGCGCGCGCGCGGTTGGCCTGGAAGAGATCTATGGCGCCGAGGCCGACATCTTCGCTCCCTGTGCGCTGGGCGGGATCATCAACGACACCACGATGGCGCAACTGAAGGTCGAGATCGTGGCCGGCGCCGCGAACAACCAGCTTCTCGAAGCGCGCCACGGCGATGAGCTCGAGGAGCGCGGAATTCTCTACGCACCCGACTACGTCGCGAACGCGGGCGGAGTGATCAACGTTTACGGTGAGCTCGCCGGGTGGGATGCAAGCCGCGCGCTGCGGCAGGCGGCCGAGATCTACGACACGGTGCTGCACGTGTTCGAGATCGCCAAGCACGAAGGGATCCCGACGTATCGGGCGGCGGATCGCCTGGCCGAACGGAGACTCAAGGCCGTGGGCTCGCTGGTTCGCACGAAGCCCGCGTCGCCGGTCAAGCGATGATGGCCCGCGAGCGCATCCCGATCGCCGCCGACCACGCCGGCTTCGAGATGAAGCAGAAGCTGGTAGCACTCCTCCGGGACCTCGGCTACGAGCCCGACGATCTGGGCGCGACGTCACCGACCGCATCGGACTATCCCGACTTCGCCCACCCGCTGGCCAGCGCGGTGTCGAAGGGCGATGCAAAGCGGGGTGTCCTGCTCTGCGGCTCGGGTATCGGTATGGACATCGTGGCGAACCGGTATCCGCACGTCCGCGCCGCGCTGGCGTGGAATCCCGAGATCGCGGCGCTCTCGCGCAAGCACAATGATGCGAACGTTCTCGTGCTTCCATCGCGCTTCATGTCCGAGGCTGACGCGGAGCAGAGTCTCAGGACATGGCTCGAGACGCCCTTCGAGGGTGGCAGGCACGGGCGACGCGTGGACAAGATCGACAGGGGCGACGAATGACCTGGCCGGAATGGACGCACGTTCCCCCGGGAGACGCGTTGCGACGCGACGATCCGGAGGTCTCGCAGGCGGTGGTCGATGAGATTCGCCGGCAGCGCGAGGGTCTCGAGCTGATAGCGAGCGAGAACTTCGTTTCGCCGGCGGTGATGGAAGCGATGGGAACGCCGCTCACGAACAAGTACGCCGAGGGCTACCCGGGGAAGCGATACTACGGCGGCTGTGAGTACGTCGATGTGGTCGAGCGGCTCGCCATTGCGCGCGCGAAGAAGCTGTTCGCGGCCGAGCACGCAAACGTCCAGGCGCATTCGGGCGCGCAGGCCAACGCCGCGGTCTACCTGACCTTCCTCCAGCCGGGCGACACCTTCCTCGGCATGGACCTGTCACACGGAGGTCACCTCACCCACGGCTCGCCGGTCAACTTCTCCGGCATCCTGTACAAGGCCATCAGCTACGGGGTCCGCGACGACACGGGTCTCATAGACTACGATGAGATGCGGGACACCGCCCGCAGGCTGCGGCCGAAGATGATCGTGGCGGGCGCGAGCGCGTATGCACGAATCATCGACTTCGCCGCGTTCGGCGAGATCGCGCGCGAGATCGGCGCGCGCTTCTTCGTGGACATGGCTCACATCGCGGGACTGGTGGCCGCGCGACTGCACCCCTCGCCGGTGCCCCACGCGGACGCGGTGACCTCCACGACCCACAAGACACTTCGCGGCCCGAGGGGTGGGCTGATTCTCTGTCCGGAGGAGCACGCGAAGGCGATCGACAAGAGCATCTTCCCCGGCATTCAGGGAGGGCCGCTGATGCACGTCATCGCGGCGAAGGCAGTCGCCTTCAGGGAAGCGCTCGATCCGTCGTTCGCGGACTACTGTCGCCAGGTGATCGCCAATGCGAGAGCGCTCGCGAGTGACCTCGTGGACCGCGGGTTCAACGTGGTTTCGGGAGGCACCGACAACCACCTGATGCTGGTCGACCTGCGCAATCGCGGCGTGACGGGAAAGGTCGCGGAGAAGGTGCTCGACGTCGCGGGGATCACGGTCAACAAGAACACGGTTCCGGGGGAGACGCAGTCGCCGTTCGTCACGAGCGGCATCCGGATCGGCAGCGCGGCAGTCACGACCCGAGGGATGCTCGAGGCCGAGATGCGACAGATCGGCGGGCTGATCGAGGCTGCGCTTGGCGCTGCCGACAAGGAGGACGAGCTTCGCGCGATCCGCGGCGAGGTGCGGGAGCTGGCGCTGGCGTTTCCGCTGTACTCGGAGGGCCGGCGGGTGAATCGCCTGCCGCCGACGGGCGTGGACGAGGTGCTCACGGAGTAGGGCCGGAGGGGCCCCCGCAACCGACACCGAGGTTGTGATCCACGGTTCCGGGCTGCATCTTAGGCCCGTCACCCGGCCCGCGAACCACGGGCCGATGAACCGCAGCCTGGAGTCCTGTTGCCCGACCTGGCGTTTCGAGACGGAATCATGGATCAGATACGGCTTCGCGAGCCGCGCTTTCACGAGCGCGCCTATCTGTTCGTGCTTCAGGCTCTCGAGTACTCGCAGGCGCGGCTTCCAGAGCGCAGGCACATCGCGGGGCGCGAGCTTGCCGAGGCGTGCCGGGACCTGGCGCTCGAGCGCTTCGGCGTCACGGCGCGGCTCGTCCTCGACCACTGGGGCGTGCGCTCGACGGCGGACATAGGCGACGTGGTCTTCACCCTCGTGGACATGGGTCTCCTGCTGAGCCAGCCCACCGACACGCGCGACGACTTCAACGACATCTTCGACTTCGATCGCGCATTCGAGCGCGAGTACCCGTGGAGCGGGGCCCTGCACGCGTGAACACGCCGCCGCGTGTCGCGGTGCGCTTCGCATGACGCCGATCGGAGGCACTGTGGAACACGGCCAGCTGCCGACCTGCCGGAAGTGCAAGGGTGAGGGAACGCTCCTCCCGCTGAGCGACTATGGCCGCGATGGAGCCCCGATCACCTACAAGGCGTGGGTCTGCAGCAACCCCGATTGCGGATTCAACCTCCGCATCGACAACGGCGAGATCTCGATCGGCCGCACCTTCGGGCAGTCCAACAAGTAGTCCGCGACATCGCCGGGTTCCCGAGCGTCACGACACCGATGTCCGCCGCGCCAGCATCGCATCCACAGGGGCGGCCCCCGCCCGCGCGCTCCCGGCAAGCCACATGACAGTCCGCGTAG
>JBGTMW010000280.1:0-3819 GCA_041743365.1 Gemmatimonadaceae bacterium | reverse complement strand
CCAGTTCGTGTTCGTCCCCCACCCCCATGATTCGTCGCACCCGCAGTTCGAGCACGACGAGATGCGCTACGGGGAGACGGCGATCAGCATCCCTTACGTCCGCGAGCGCTGGGGTGACCTCTTCGAGCTGCTCGACATCGGTGTGGCCACCGAGGACATCTACCAGGTCGCAATCACGCTCCGCCGCCGGGACTGAGGCTCACTCAGAGCTCCTCCGCCACCCGTGGAGCTTCTCGCTGGAAGTACCAGACCGCCACGATGCACGTACCGATGAAGATCGCCGTCGCCGGGACCAGATGAGCCCATCCTCCCGCCGCGGCGACGGCACTTGGCGCATCGGGATCGATGACCCACTTGTTCGTCTGCACCAGGATCGGGACGATGGGGTTGGCGAAGATGATGTCGCGGAGAAGGCCTTCGCGGATGATCGTGACGGGGAAGAGGACGGCGCTCCCGTAGAAGAGCGCGGTGGCGGCGACCGACCAGATGATCGCCACGTCTCGATGCCGCACGTACAGCGCCGACAGGTAGCAGGACGTGGCGCTGGTGAGGACGACGAGCGCGAGCAGCGACACCGGGAACAGGAGCCACGTCCAGAGCGGATACACGCCGAAGGCCAGCGCGAACACGAGCACGGCGACCATGTTCATCCCGAGGTTGAAGAAGCTCGTGAGCACGATCGACATCGGGACCACGAGACGTGGGAACTGCGTCTTCCGGACGATCCCCTCCTGCGCAACCACGGACATCGTGGCGGTCATCGTCGCCTCCTGGAAGAACGAGAAGAGCACGATGTTGAGGAGCAGGAACACCTCGTAATTCTGGACATCCTGGGAGCCGATTCTGAAGATCTGGGTGAAGACCGCGAGCAGTACGGCGAACAGCATCAGGGGCCTCAGGAGCGACCAGGCGTAGCCGAGCACGGTCCCGAAGTAGGCCTTCCTGAAGTCGGAGACCGACATCAGGACCAGCAGGTCGAAGAAGCGCCTCCAGCCGCCGCCGACGGCGCCTGGGCCGACGACCGGACGCAGGTCCGGATTGGTGGCGAGATCCGTCCGACTGTCCACGTGACTCACTCGGATCCCTCGAGCGCAAGGTCGATGTCGCCATCGACGGTGATCATGCCCCCGGTTCCCAACGGGCTCCCATAGACGACGAAGTCGATCATCCGCATCAGCTGAACCGCCTTGTCTCCCTGCAGGCGGTTGCGACCCACCCAGCACGCCAGGTGATAGCGCCCCGGGTTCAAGGGGTTGTCGAGGCGGCCGCGAATCCGGATCCGGGCCCCGGCGAGCACCTTGGTCCCCTCCGCGGAGTCGCCCTCGAGCCGTCTCAGGTGGCCGAAGACCTGCTTGCCGTCGGCGTCGACGACGTGAAACTCCAGGATCGGCTCCAGCAGCTCCGACCTGGCTTCGAGCGTCGCCTCGAACCGGATTGGCTCGCCGAACTCGACATTGGCCATCGGCGCGCCGGCGGCGTCCACCAATCGGGCCTCGATCAGGCGAGTATGGAGCTCGACGGCGACGTTCTCGCCCTGCTCGGTCGACCTGTGCTCGCCCTCGAAGTTGAGCCGCAGGTAGTGGCGCCCGACCTCCTCCGGCTCGCCGATATCGGTCATCTGACCGTCGTGGAGAAGCATCGCCCGGTCGCAGAAGGTCTGGACCGCGGTCATGTCGTGCGTGACGAAGACCACCGTTTTCTTCGAGTCCTTCATCTCGTGGAAGACGTCGTAACACTTCTGCTGGAACGCGGCATCCCCCACCGCCAGCACCTCGTCGATCAGGAGGATGTCGGCCTCCGTCTGCAGCATCACGGAGAAGGCGAGCCGCACCGACATGCCCGAGGAGTAGTTCTTCAGCTTCAGCTCGGTGAAGTCCTCGAGCTCGGCGAACTCGAACGCGGCGGCCACACGCTGCCTCGCCTGGCGCGGGGTGAGGCCCATCATCACGGCGTTCAGCACCACGTTCTCACGAGCGCTCAACTCGGGGTTGAAGCCGACGCCGAGCTCGATGAACGGCGCCAGGCGGCCCGCCATCCGGATCGTCCCGGCATCAGCCCGGTAGATGCTCGCGAGGATCTTCAGGAGGGTGCTCTTCCCGGAGCCGTTACGCCCGACGATGCCGAAGAACTCGCCGCTGCGAACGTCGAACGACACGTCGTCGAGCGCCCGCAGCTCACGGAAGTCAGAACCTGAGAAGGGGTGGAGCGCGCGCTCCTTGAACGTGTCTATGCGGTGCTCAGGGACTCGGAAGTTCTTGTCGAGATCGCGGACCTCGATCACCACCGGCCCCTTGAGCTCGCCGTCCTCTTCAGTCACGTCGATCGCCACCTCGGCGTCGCCGGACGCGGTCATCTCACGCACCTGGAGAGCATCTCCTCGATCCTCCCCATCACCGTTGCGTCGAACGACCGCTCCCAGCTGTTCGGCCATTCGACTCTCGCCCCCGCAATCCGCTCCTCAGCATGAGCGCTGCGTTCGGCGGCTGCCCGCAGGCCGTCCACCGTGGCTTCGATCGTCGGCTCCACGGCGATCATGTTGGCCGATAGGGACTCGAGTGACGCGGGCGTCTTCGTGTCGAAGGTGTTCGTGACGGTGAGCAGACCCGCCGAGGCCATCTCGATCGGAACCAGGCTGGGATGCGGCGTGAACATCAGGGACAGGCCGACGTCGAAGCCGGCGAGCATCTCTCCGTAGGTGCCCTGCTCGAGGCGATTGAGAATCTCGAGGTGCATCCCCCGAGGCAGCTCGATCCGACTGCGTCCCTCTACCGAGCCGATTCCCATGAATTCCCAGTCCGCTCCGAACACGCCTTCCTCGATCGCTTGCGAGATCGCGATCAAGCCGAGCTCGAAGAGGTTTCGCTTCGCATGAGGCTCCGCTCTGGCGTAGAAGAGCAGCCTGCGGACCTCGCGGTCCCGAAGCTCGTCGAGACCGGGCGGCGCGACGGGGGTGATCGCGTTCTGGAAGGAGGCCGAGTCGTGCTCGCCGCTCTCGGCTCCGCGGGAGTAGACGCCCTCGCCGTGCTCCGCGAACCAGTCCCGCAGGAACGAGGTCGAGAAGAGGGCGAAGTGAGGGAAGTCGTAGGTCTGCTTCGCGATCGCGGCCCACGAGCCCATCACGAAGGTGAAGGGCTCGTACTCCTGAATCAGGTAGAGGAAGCGCTCGGAGTTCGTCTCTCGGATCGCGTTGCGTGCGTGATGGGCCGTCCACCAGGTCGTGGCGACGAACCGGTCGTCGGGGTGGACCGGCAGCGGCGACCCCGAGTCTCGGGCGAAGGTCACCTCCAGGCGTGACATCGCCTCATCCATGCCGCTGTAGGACTCGATGCGCTCGCGCCAGTTCGACGGCAACGGCGGCGTCGGATCGACGGTGACCAAGCGCACATGGTGCCCGGCTTCGGCCAGCTTTCGGGCGAGGTTGAACTTGGCGATGTAGCCGCCGAACAGGTGCTTGAGGTCGATCGTGGGGATCAGGATGTTGATCCGCTGCGGCTCGCGGTCGCTGACCGAGAGCTCGATCGGCTCGATCATGCGCTGGATGTGGGCGGTCTCGGCATGGCTGTGTCCAGGCTCCGCCCGGCTCACGACCGGAGGTGGAAGGCTCGAGTTGTGGGGATGCCCGCTCGGTCTCATCTCCCCGCGGCTGTCGAAGGCGACGAGGCGACGCCAGAGGATGCCCCGGAGGAGAAGCCGCTCGACACCGAGCGTCTCGTCGTGTCCCATCGGCGCGCGCAGGGCGCGCAGGCCTAACCGGGCGGCCGCAAGAGGGGAGTGATCGGCCGACACGAAGCGGCGCAGCGCACGGCGCTTGCCCGATGT